>DASPJU010000369.1:0-4378 GCA_035628475.1 Salinarimonas sp.
CACGTGAAGAGCCAGCATCACGGCACCGGTAGGGTATTCCGTCATCGCCCCTGAGGGCGACTTTCAATGCCCGCTTTTGGGGCATTTGCGTCGCGCCACGCGATGTCGGCTTTCTGGTTACGCTCCCTACTCCTGTTCACCCAACGTGGACCCACCGAACGCCCGCTGTCTGGCAGAGGCAACTACTCACGTGCGCACTCCGGTCAGCCTCAAACGAAGCAGTACGCACGCCGACGAGGCGCCGCTCCGTGGAATGGCTGCGGTTCGTTTCAGCCTCGGCTCGGACCCGTTCCCGCGCCAGCGCGCCCTCCAGCCAAAGCGGGCAGTGGAAGTACGATCACTGCAAGGCCGAGCAGGATCAGCCCCATGCCAGTAAGGCGCAAGGGCGGAAACCCCTCGCCCACGACGATCGCCGAGGCGAGAACACCGAAGACCGGTACCAGAAGCGAGAATGGCGCCACGACCCCTGCCGGATAGAGCGAGAGCAGATGGCCCCAGACGCCGAACCCGAGCGTCGTCGCGACGACGGCAAGGTAGAGCACCGCCCCGATCCCATGCCAGGTCATGCCGGACAGCGCGCTCCAGATCGCTGTCGGACCCTCAAACGAGACGGAGAGCGCGAGGAGCGGCACCGGCGGCACCAGGCTGAGCCAGGCCACGAGGGCGAGCATGTCTGTCCTAGGCAAACGTCGCGTCATCACATTGCCAAGTGCCCAACTGGCTGCTCCCATCAGCACGAGGCACAACCCCAGCGGCGTAATGTCCGCAGTATGACCCGATGCCGTCGTCCCGATCGCGACAATGCCGAGCGCTGCTACGACGATCCCGGCGAGTTGGCGAGCACGCGGCCGCTCGCCAAGGGCAATCGCAGCGAAGAGGATGGTGAGGAACGCCTGCGATTGCATGCAGACCGACGCAAGGCCCGGAGGCATGCCAGCTTTCATCCCCGTGAACAGAAGGACGAACTGACCCGCAAACCACACCATTCCGAGCACCACCAACTGGCTCCAGGGCAGGGGTGGGCGGGTTAGAACGAGGGCTGGCAGAGCCGCGACGGCAAAGCGCAACGCGACGAGAAGCAGCGGCGGAAAGGCGCCGAGGCCAACCTGAATGACCACGAAGTTGAAGCCCCAAGCGGCCGCGACCACGAAGGCAAGGAGCACATGGCGCGACTGCATCATCAACGACATCCCCTGGATGCCTCATGGGTGCAGCAGTGGGACGGTGCCGTCCAACGCAGAACTGGAATAGGAGCGATCAGGTTTTGTGAGGCTTGGCTTCGTGGTTCGCAGCACAGTCGGTCTGCCGTCACGGGAACGTGGGGTCGATCCAACGCTTCGCGGCTGGACGAGCCAGAAGCCGCTCCCGGTAGGCGTTGAGCGCCGGCGTGCGCGGGCGAGCGATGGGCGTCAGGAGCCAACGCTGGAGGGAAAGGCCCACGACTACATCGGCCAGCGTGAAGCGTGCGCCGACCACGTAGGCGTCCGTCTCGGCTAAGCGCCGCTCAAGAATCCCCATCAGATCGTTCCATTGCTCGACGCTCCGGGCGATCCCCATCTTGTCGTGAACGTGGTCCGGGTGGTGGCGCACCAGCGCCAAGAAAGCGACACGCCAGGCGCTGTTGAGCTCGGTTGCCTGCCAATCCATCCACATCTCGACTTCGGCCCGGGGAAACGGGTCCGCCGGCAGGAGTTCGTGTGGCTGCGCAATCGCAGCTAGGTAGCGGCAGATCGTGTTGCTCTCCCAGAGCACGCCATCCTGGCACAGAAGCACGGGCACGAGCCCATTTGGGTTGAGACGAAGGAACTCTGCGCTGCGCACGTCCCATGCGAGAGCCCACCGGTCCTCATGAGCGAAGGCCAAGCCCGTCTCGGCGGCCGTCCACAGAACCTTGCGCACGTTGATCGATGTGGTGCGACCGAGGACGAGTGAATTCTTCAAATTGACCCCCGGTAGTCATGCAGATGGTTGCTGGTGAAGCAACGAACCGACCTATGCGTCCTTTCTTCCCCACCCGCAACGAGGACGTTGTAGTTGCCCTATCAAGGCTGCACTGACGCGGAGAGGCGGGGTAGGGGTGGATCATACGCACCTTTACCGATGTGTCGAAACTGTACAGCCACGAAGGGCGCTTTAACGCAGTGATCATTTTTTGAGCATCAAATGTCCCGGGTAGCAAAATCAAATGCCGGGGGAACGTTCATGTCGCTCAAGCTGTCGCGGTTCAGTATAAAGATACAGATTGCAACCATCGGGGCATGTGCCTTCGTTGGAATACTGACCATCGGTGGAATCCACGCCAGCGGGCAATCCACAATGGCTCGCGCCAAGCTCGCCCAGGAGGTTACCGGCCAACTCCGCGAAATAACGATGGGAGCGAATGTGGGGCTCCTTGAGATGCGCCGAGCTGAGAAGGATTTTTTCCTTCGCCGGGAGAACCGCTATGCCGAGCGGCACGCAACCCTGTCCAAAGCCCTCGACGCGGATCTGCCTAAGATGGCTGCACTGCTTGGGAGTATACCTGAGCTGGCCGGTTTGCTGCCAAAGGTCGGCGTTATCCGTGATGGCTTCGAGGCATACCGCAAGCACTTCGTTCAAACGGTCGAACTGGAACGCAAGCTCGGGCTAACCGAGACGGAGGGGCTCGAGGGGGCACTCAGGACGTCGGTGCGTGCTGTCGAGGCCAAGATCGCCTCATTGAACGAGATGAGGCTCGCAAATCTCGTGCTCATGATGCGTCGGCACGAGAAGGACTTCTTGCTGCGCGACGATCCGCGCTACGCCTCCGAGCTGGCGGCCCGAGCAAAGGAGTTCGCCAACCTACTTGCCGCCTCAGCCGTCACCGGCCCCGTCCTGGAGGACGTCAAAGCCGGCATGGCGGCGTACCAGCGGGACTTTTCGGCACTCGTGCAGGCGAAGGCCGCGCTCAAGACCGAGACCAAGCTGCTGTCCGAGGCTTATGCCAAGATCGATCCTATCGTCGATGAGGTCATCTCGACGTCAGAGAAGCAGTACCGGGAGGCGGCCGTTGCTCTGAAGGAGGCCGATCAGGCGACGAACCGCTCCCTGTGGCTTGCGCTCGGCCTCACCCTCCTGATCGTGGGTGCCCTTGCCTTCTTGATTGGACGAGCGATCGCAAAGCCGCTTGTATCGCTCGCCGCGATCATGGGCCAGGTCGCCCGCGGTGACCTCAGCGTTGACGTGGGCGGAGGGGACCGCGGCGACGAGGTCGGGCTCATGGCACGCTCGCTCCAGACCTTAAGGGAAGAGCTGATCGCCAAGAAGGCCGCTGACGAGGCATTGGCGTCGGAGAACGAGGCCAAGATGCGTCGGGCGCAGCGGCTCGATGAGCTCACCAGGCGGTTCGAGGCCAACGTCTCGGCTCTAACGCAGGGCTTGTCATCGGCGGCAACCGAGATGGAGGCCACGGCGCAGTCGATGACTGCCATCGCGGATCACACCAGCAGCCAATCGGTGAGTGTGGCGAGCGCAGCAGAGCAGACCTCAGCGAACGTTCAGACGGTGGCAGCTGCCACCGAGGAGCTGTCGATCTCCATCCGTGAGATCGCGTTGCAGGTTGCGCAATCGAGCGGCATCGCCGCCAAGGCGGTCGAGAAGGCCAGCGGCACGGACGCGATGGTACAGGCGCTTGCGTCCACCGCGAGCAAGATCGGTGAGGTGATCGCCTTGATCAACAACATCGCGAGCCAGACGAACCTGCTCGCGCTCAATGCAACGATCGAGGCTGCGCGGGCGGGCGAGGCGGGCCGTGGCTTTGCCGTTGTCGCGAGTGAGGTGAAGGCCCTCGCAGGCCAAACCACGAAGGCGACGGAGGAGATCTCTTCCCAGATCGCCAGCATTCAAGGCGCCACCCAGGGAGCTGTCAGCGCCGTCCGGGAGATCGGCCAGATCATCGGTGAGATGTCGTCGATCTCCTCGACCGTCGCCGCCGCTGTGGAGGAGCAGGGTGCCGCCACAGGCGAGATTGCCCGCAACGTGCAGCAGGCTGCGCAGGGCACTCAACATGTGACAGGAGCAATCCTGGATGTGAAGCAAGGGGCCGGTGAGACCGGCGCCGCGGCCACCCAGGTGCTGGGCGCCGCGCGCGAGTTGGCCGGGCACTCCGACCAGCTTGGTCGTGAGGTCGCCTCGTTCCTCGCCGGCGTTCGAGCCGCTTAACGCTCCAGGGACGGAAGTAGTGCGTCCTGCAACGTCCCGCAGCGCTCCCTCAATGGCAAGTGGCTAGGCGTGCGTTGCCACTCGCCGCCAATCCTCAAACTGGAATCCCATGTTCGTGCAAGCGACCTTTGGACGACATCTACCGGCTCGCCTTCGCCACATCCTCTCCGGTGAGTTGACGCTGTTCGGAGGCCCAGCC
>DASPJU010000370.1:0-11844 GCA_035628475.1 Salinarimonas sp.
CCTCGGGCGGTTCCGGAACCGCCCGAGGGGCTCTTGGCGCGAACCGCTTGTCGCGGCGGCGCGTTGGTGGCGCAGGACACCAGCGCAGGAGGCGACCATGAGCGGCACGCAAGGACAGGGCGGGATCCATCCCGGCGACGACGCCCCTCCGGGCACCCCCGGCACGGGCGAGAACGTGTGCCCCGACTGCAAGGGCTCCGGCCGGGTCGGCGCCGCGTCCTGCCAGACCTGCGGCGGCACCGGCAAGGTGGTGGAAGGGATCGGCGGCGGCTAGAATATGTCGCGGAGCAGTGGATGCCGGTTCTCCGCAAGGACTGACGACGAAACAAGGACCTGGGATCTGTCAGGCGAGTCCAGGAGCGCCTGGCAGACCCTAGGCGCCGGGCTCCCGCCCCCGTGACCGCACCGCCCGAGCCCCTCCCCGCCGGGGAGGCGAGCGCAGGAGACCCATGATCCAGGACGCCCTCTTCCTCGACTTCGACGGCACCCTCGTCGAGATCGTCGAGCGCCCCGAGGCCGTGGCGGTGGACCCGGCGCTGCCGGGCCTGCTCGCGGGCCTGCGCGACGCGCTGGGCGGCGCGCTCGCCCTGGTCAGCGGGCGGTCCGTCGCCACCCTCGACGCGTTCCTCGATCCCTATCGCGGCGACGCCGCCGGCCTGCACGGGGTCGAGCGGCGGGTCGGGGGGACCCTGTTCGGCTGCGATCCCGACGCCCACCCGGCCCTGCGGGCGGGCGTGGCGCATCTGCGGTTCGCGACCGCCGAGTGGCCCGGCGTGATCATCGAGGACAAGGGCTGCTCGGTCGCGCTCCACTGGCGCCTGGCGCCGGACCATGCCGCCGGGGCGCATGCCCTCATGCTGCGCCTGGCCGACGAGCTCGGCCCGGATTACCGCATCCAGGGCGGCAAGGCGGTGGCCGAGATCCTGCCGGCCGCCTCCGGCAAGGGCCCGGTCATCGCGCGCTTCATGGAGGAGGCGCCCTATCGCGGGCGCCGCCCGGTCTTCATCGGCGACGACCTCACCGACGAGAACGGCTTCGCGGTCGTGAACGCGATGGGCGGGCTGTCGGTCCGGGTCGGCGCCGGCGAGACGGTCGCGGGGGTTCGCCTGGCCGATCCGGCGGCGGTGCGGGCGGCGCTTCCCCGGTGGATCGCGGCGGGCCGCGTCGACCTCGAATCCCCGCCTCAGGGGCTGCGCGCGTCGACCCCGGCCTGAGGGGGCCCTGGGAACCTTTCCACCGTCTCGTGCCTTCCCGTCCATCCATCCACGCCCGGGAGGCTCCCTCATGTCGCGCGCCGCCTTCGCGTCCCTGCTCGTCTGGGCCATGCTGACAGCCGGCGCGGGCGCGCAGGTTCCCGGGCCGCCCGCCCAGGAGCCCTACGGCACGCCCGGCGCCGCCGCGCCGCCTCCCGCGGGCGCGCCGGCCGGCCCCGGGCCGCAGCAGGTCGCGGCCTCGCGCCTCAAGGAGCTCAAGCTCTACACGGCCCAGAACCAGCCGCTGGGAGCGGTCGAGCGGGTCGTGGCGGGCTCCGACGGCGCCATCGGCCTCGTCGTGGCGCATGGCGGCTTCCTGGGCCTGGGCGAGCGTCACGTCCTGGTGCCGGCGGCCCATGTCGGCCTGCGCGACGACCGCCTCGTTGCCGTGAACCTGAACGACGAGCAACTGCGGGCCCTCCCGATCGTCGGGCGCGAGAACGCCGCCCTGCGCGAGATCGACGACGCCCATCAGGTGCCCGTCGGGGCCTCGCCATGACCCGCCCGCGCGGGCCGGAGGGGTCCTGATGCGGGCCGAGGGACCGGGGCCTTCCCCCACGCCCATCGCGACGGCCCCGCGCCAGGCCGAGGAGCGGCGCGCCGCCTGGCGCACGCTCTATTACCTCGCCGTGGGCGCGCTGGCCGCCCTGGTGCCGCTGATCCTGTTCGCCGGCCTCTGGATTCGGGGAGAGCTCGCCAAGGGGCAGCAGGAGCTCGAGACCTATCTCGCCGAGCGGGCGGGGGCCCTGTCGCGGACAGCGGATTCGGAGATCCGCGAGCAGTTCGCGCTGCTCTCCACCATCGGCGCCCTCCCGAGCCTCGACCGGCCCGATCTCGACACTTTCCGGGCGCAAGCCGCCCGGCTCGTGGCCGCGGGGCCGCGCTGGAGCAGCCTCGCCCTCGTGGACGCGGGCACCGGCGGCGCGCTGGTCGACCCCGTCGGCAGCGGAGCGGCCGGACCGCCCGACCCGGCCGCCGTGCGGGAGGCCGCCGACGCGCGCCGGCCCGTGGTGCGGGTGGCGTCCGCCGGAGGCGGGCGGCCCGAGGCGACGCTCTACGTCCCCGTCCTGCGCGAGGGCGCCGTCCCCTCCGTCCTGGTCGCCGCGACTCCCTCCAGCGCCATCGAGAGCGCGCTCGTCGCGGCGTCCTCGTCGAACACGCTGACCCTCCTGGTCGACGGGGGCGGGCGCATCCTCGCCCATTCCCGCAGCCCCGACCTCGCGGGCCGCGAGGCCCATCCGAGCCTGCGCGAGGCGATCGACGGGACCCCCGCGGGGGTGTTCGCGGCTCGGACCAGCGAGGGGCAGGAGGTCTTCACGGCTTTCCGCCGCTCGCCGCTCACGGGCTGGACCGCCGTCGCGGCCCTCGACCGCAGCCGCTATGCCAGTCCCCTGCGCCGCTCCACCGTCGCGACCGTGGCGGCGGGCCTGCTCAGCCTCATCCTGGCCGCGGTCCTCGCCATCGTCCTGTCCTACAACGTGGTGCAGCGCCGGGTGAACGCCGAGCGCCTCGCCGCCTCCCGGGCGCTCGGCGAGCTCGACGCGCGCCTCCTCGCCGCCACGCAGGACGCCCTCGCCGAGCAGCGCAAGGCCGCGACCGAGCGCGAGGTGCTGCTGCGGGAGATCTATCACCGGGTGAAGAACAACCTGCAGATCGTCCAGAGCCTGCTGCGGCTCGCCTCCCGGGACCTGTCGCCGGAGCAGCAGGAGCCCTTCGAGGCGGCGGTGCGGCGCATCGGCGCCATGGCCCGGGTCCATACGCTCCTCTACAACGCGCCCGACCTCGCTTCCGTGGACCTGCGCGACTATCTCGACGACCTCCTCCAGGAGGTCGCCTTGTCCTTCGACGCCGAGGAGCGCGGCATCGCGGTGGTGCTCGAGGCGCAGCCCATGCGCATCCCCCTCGACACCGCGGTGCCGCTCGCCTTCATCGCGGTCGAGCTGCTCACCAACGCCTTCCGCCACGCCTTTCCCGACGACAGGGGCGGCACCGTGAGGGTGCGGGCGCACGAGGAAGGCGGCCGCGGCGTCCTGGAGGTCTCGGACGACGGGATCGGCTTCCCGTCCGAGCCCCCCCGGCGCCGCTCGCTGGGCCTCACCATCGTGACGCAGCTCGTGCGCCAGATCGAGGGCGAGCTCACGAACCCCGCGCCGGGCACCTCGACGACGCGGATCACGTTCTCCCTCGCTCCGAAGGCCGCGCCGCCGCTGCCGGGGTTGCCGGCGGCGGCGGAATGACGAGGGACGAGGGCCGCTCTCCCGCCCTTGATCGGCACCGCGGCCTTATCCATATCCCCTGACGATGGACCCGGCGCTGCATCGCGCGGGCCGGGTCCGGCCAAGTGCCTTGAGAAGGGCTTCGCCATGTCGCGTCAGTCGCCGTTCGGGCATCCGTTCCTCGTGGGCTTCGACGAGATCGAGCAGGCGCTCGACCGCGTCGCCAAGGCCGCCAACGACGGGTACCCGCCCTACAACATCGAGCGCCTCGCGCGCACCGAGACGGAGCCGGAGCGCCTGCGGATCACGCTGGCGGTCGCGGGCTTCACGCGCGACCAGCTCGAGGTGACCCTGGAGGACAACCAGCTCGTCATCCGGGGCCGCCAGACGGACGACAAGACGCGGCATTTCCTGCACCGCGGCATCGCGGCCCGGCAGTTCCAGCGCGCCTTCCTGCTCGCCGAGGGCATGGAGGTTCTGGGCGCCGACCTGTCGAACGGCCTGCTGTCGATCGATCTCGCCCGGCCCGAGCCGGAACGGATCGTCCGGCGCATCGACATCGCGGCGCGCCCGAAGACCTGACCCAGGCCACATCCCAACGCCGCTCGAAGGAGGGCGACCATGACCGACACCACCATCATCCATCTCGACGCCGCCGACCTCGCCGCCCTCGGCGAGGGCCAGGTCGCCTACGTGAAGCCCATGCGCTCCGACGACGTGGCGCGGCTCTTCCCCGGCGCGCCCGAGCTCCAGCCGGGCCTCAGCCTCTTCGCCCTGCTCTCCGCCTCCGGCGCCCCCATCCTGCTGGCCGACAGCCGCGACGTCGCGGTGGCGAACGCCTGGGCCGCCGACCTGGAGACGGTGAGCCTGCACTGACCGGCGCTTCCTCCCCCTCCCCATGGGAGAGGGGCCGGGGGTGAGGGGTGACACGGCCGGGAGCCTCGCGCCCGCCCCGCCGATCCACCCTCAACCCTCATCCTGAGGAGAGCCCGCAGGGCGCGTCTCGAAGGACGAGGTCCAGCGATCTCCGCGGCCGGGGGCGGGCGCCCTCCATCACGGCTGGCGATCGCAGGACGCGTGCTTCGAGACGCCCGCTCACGCGGGCTCCTCGGCATGAGGGGGAGGATCGGATCATCGGTGGGGGAGACCGCTGAATCGGCGCGGTACCCCCTCACCCCGACCCCACTGCGATGGGAGAGGGGAGCCGACCCCCGGGTTGCGCCCTGGAATCGCGCGGTCTATCTGGGGCGCCCGTCCCACCTCGACGATCCGCCGCGCCCGATGTCCGCCCCCCACGGCTATCAGCCCCATATCGACGGCCTGCGGGCGATCGCCGTCTCGAGCGTGTTCCTCTACCACCTGATCCCCGCGGCGCTGCCGGGCGGCTATGTGGGGGTCGACGTCTTCTTCGTGATCTCGGGCTTTCTCATCACGCGCATCATCCTGCGCGAGACGGAGGACGGGCGCTTCTCCCTGGCGCGGTTCTACGAGCGCCGGGCGCGGCGCATCCTGCCGGCCCTGGCGCTCGTGGCGCTCGCCACCACGGTCGCGGCCTGGCTCCTGCTGATGCCCGACGAGCTGCGCCTGTTCGGGCGCAGCCTGATCGGCACGGCGCTGTTCGTGTCCAACATCCATTTCCTCGGCCAGAGCGGCTATTTCGACGGCGCCGCGCAGGCCAAGCCGCTGCTCCACACCTGGTCGCTCGCGGTGGAGGAGCAGTTCTACCTCGTCTGGCCGCTGGTCGTGATGGGCGCGGCCGCCCTCCTGGCGCGGGCGGGACGGCGCGAGCGGCTGCGGCCCGTGCTCCTGGGGCTCGTCCTCGCGGCGGGCGCAGCCTCGCTCCTCGCCGCCGAGATCGTGGTCCGGCGCCACGCGCCGACCGCCTTCTTCCTCGCCCCGTTCCGGATCTGGGAGCTCGGCGCGGGCGCGGCGCTGGCGCTGGTCGATCCCCGGGGCCTGGCCCGGGTGCCGCGGGGGATCGCCGCGGCCGCGGCGCTCGCGGGGCTGGCGGCGGTCGCGGGCGGCATCGCGCTCCTCGACCAGCACAGCCTCGTGCCCGGCGTGGCGGCGCTCGCCCCCGTGCTGGGCGCGGCCCTCCTGGTGGCGTTCGGCGATCGCGGCCCGGTCGGCCGCCTGCTGGCGAGCCCGCCCTTCGTGGGCCTCGGCCTCATCTCCTATCCCGTCTATCTCTGGCATTGGCCGGCCCTGGCCTTCGTCCACGGCCAGACCGGGCGCGGTCCGGAGGGCTGGGAGGCCGTCGCGATCGTGGCGGCGGTGCTGGTCCTGTCGATCCTCACCATGCGGCTCCTGGAGCGGCCGATCCGCGCCCGGCCCGCCTCCACCCCCTGGCGCGCGCTGGCCGCCGCGGCCGCCGTCCTCCTCGTGACGGTCGGAATCGGCCGGGGGCTCCAGGCCCAGGGCGGCTGGCCGAGCCGCCTCGACCCCTCGGCCCGCGCCGTCTACGAGGCGCTGGTGAGCCGCAACCCCTATCGCCGGCTCTGCGACGGCTACGAGAACGCCCTCACGAACGACGAGCGCTGCGATTTCGGCTCCGCGAAGCCCGGCGGCTTCGAGCTCGCCGTGATCGGCGACAGCCAGGCGGACCATTGGGTGCCCGTCTTCGCCGCCGTGGCGCGGGGGCGCGGCTGGAGCGGCAGGCAGATCACGAACCCCACCTGCGCGCCCCTGCTGGGCGCCCGCCGCGCGTTCCTGCCCGAGCAGTTCAACGCGCGCTGCGATGCCTTCCAGGAGGCCATGCTCGCGTTCCTGGCCCGCAATCCGGGGCTCCGGGAGGTGGTGCTCGGCGGCAACTGGACCGCCTTCACGGACGAGTTCATCCGCGACGGGGGCCGCTTCATCGACGCCGAGGCCGCGGGCATCGCCGACCGGTTCGGCCCCCGGGGCACGCTCGCCTGGCACCTCGCCGCCACGGTCGCCACCGTGCGGCGCACCGGGGCCGAGGTGGTGCTGATGGCGCCGATCCCGCACCTGCCGAACTTCGCCCCGCGCTGCGTCCTCGACGCGTTGGCGGCCGGCGCCTCCGTCGCCCCGTGCGGGGCGCCGCGCGAGCGCATCGAGCGGGCGGCGGCGGGTCCCACCGCGACCCTGGAGCGGGTGGCGGCGGGGTTTGCGGGCGTGCGGGTCGTGCGGCCGATCGAGATCCTGTGCGACGCCTCCGACTGCCTGCCGGTGCTCGACGGGGTGCTGGCCTATAGCGACTTCGGCCATCTCAACGCCCGCGGCGCCCTCGAGGCCGGCCGGCGCCTGGGCCTGCTGCCGCCGGCGCCCGAGCCGGCGCGGGCCGGGGGCGAGTAGGCGGCTTGTCATCCCCGGCTGGAACTAGGCGCAGCCAGCGGAAGGGAAGGGGATCCAGCGCAGCGGACTTGCGCCGAAAGCGCGCCTTGTGTCCGCTCAGGGCTCTTTGCGGGCCACGATGCGCGCCTGCGGCGCGTCATCGTATCGCCGTCATCTCCTTCAGGCGATGGCCTCCACGGCCCGCACCAGGCGCTCGATGTCCTCCGGCCGGGACAGGCGGTGGTCGCCGTCCTTGACGAGCGTCATGGCCACGTCCTCGCCGGGCAGGTGCTCCAGGAGGGTCATGGCGTGCTCCCAGGGCACGTCCGGGTCCTGCATGCCCTGGAGGATATGGACCGGGCAGCCCGTGGCGATCGGCCCGTCGAGGAGGAGATGGCGCCGGCCGTCCTCGATGAGCGCCCGGGTGATGGGATAGGGCCGCTCGTCGTACAGGGAAGGGCGCAGGTAGCGCCCCGTTTCCAGGATGGCGCGGCGAATGTCCTCGGGGAAGGCCGCCCACATCAGGCGCTCGGTGAAGTCGGGCGCCGGCGCCACAAGGACGAGGCCCCGGGGCGCGCGCTCCGGCGCCCGCTCCCGCAGCGCCCGCGTGGCCAGCAGCGCGATCCAGCCCCCCATGGACGAGCCCACCAGGACGGGCGGCTCCGGCACGAGGCGCTCCAGCACGGTCAGCGCGTCCTCGAGCCAGGTCGAGATCGTGCAGGCCTCGAAATCGCCCCCGGATTCGCCATGGCCGGCATAGTCGAACCGCACGAGGTGCCGCCCGCGCGTCGCAGCCCACTCGTCCAGCGCGGTCGCCTTGGTGGCGCGCATGTCGGAGCGGAAGCCCCCGCACCAGACCACCGGGGGACCCGCTCCCTCGCGCTCCAGCACCGCGATGGCGCGGGCGGCGGATCCGGTTCCCGCCGCAAGAGTTTTCAGCATGGTTTACCGACCTTAAACCCGGGAGCGCGATTCTCGCACCCGCCAGCGACCCACAAGAGGCATATAGACCGGTGCACCCCTCCGCGCGACCAGCCGTCCATGGCTTCCCGCCGACGGGGCTCCATCCGCTCTCCGGGCGCACGATCCTCCAGATCATCCCCGAGCTCGAGGCGGGCGGGGCCGAGCGCACGGCCGTCGACATCGCGGCGGGGCTCGCCGCCATCGGCGCGCGGGCGCTCGTGGCCACGGAGGGCGGGCGGCTGGTGGGCGAGCTGCAGGCCAAGGGCGGGATCTGGGCGCCGTTCCCGGCCGCCACCAAGAACCCGCTCGCCATGCTGATCAACGTGCGCCGCCTCGCCAGGCTGTGCCTCGACGAGGGCGTCGACCTCATCCACGCCCGCTCGCGGGCGCCGGCCTGGGTGGCGCTCGGCGCCGCCCGCGCCCTCGAGCTGCCCTTCGTGACCACCTATCACGGCTCCTATTCGGGGAGCTCCCGGATCAAGCTGCGCTACAACTCGGTGATGGCGCGGGGCGACGCGGTGATCGCCAACTCGCATTACACGGCGGGCTTGATCGCCGCGTCCTATCCGTGGGCCGAGCCGCGGCTGCGGGTGATCCATCGCGGCACGGACTTTCGCGCCTTCACCCCGTCCGCGGTGACGCCGGAGCGGGTCGAGGCGCTGCGCAGGGCCTGGGGCGTGGCGCCCCACGAGCGCATCGTCCTGCTCGCCGCGCGGCTGACCGCCTGGAAGGGCCAGCGGGTCCTGATCGAGGCGGCGGCGCGCCTGAAGGAGGCGGGCGTGGGCGACGTCGCCTTCGTGCTGGCCGGCGACCCGCAGGGCCGCGACGGCTATGTGCGGGAGCTCGACCGCCTCGTGGAGGCGCGGGGCCTCAAGGGCGTGCTGCATCGGGTCGGCCATTGCGCCGACATGGCGGCGGCCTTCCTGGCGGCGGCGGTGGTGGCGGTGCCCTCCACGGAGCCGGAGGCCTTCGGGCGCTCCGCCGTCGAGGCGCAGGCCATGGGCACGCCCGTGGTGGTGTCGGATCTCGGCGCCGTGCCCGAGACGGTGCTGGGACCGCCGGACGTGGCCGCCCACGAGCGGACCGGATGGCGCGTGCCGCCGGGCGACGCCGAGGCGCTCGCCGAGGCGCTGGGCGCGGCGCTGGCCATGGGCGCGAGCGCCCGGGAGGCCATGGCGGTGCGCGCGCAGCTTCACGTGCAGCGCCACTTCTCGCTCGACAGCATGGTCGAGCGCACCCTCGACGTCTATTGCGCGCTCCTGGAGCGCCGCCGCGGCCGCGCGGCCTGAGCGGGGCGCACAAGCGAACGGCCTCCCCGAGGGGAGGCCGTCGCGTCGATCGTGCAGGCCGCTACGGACGCGAGGCGGGCGCGCCGCCGGGGGTCGCCGGGGCCGTCGTGGCCGGGGGAGGCGCCGTCGTGGCGGCCGGAGGCGCCGTGGTCGTGGCCGGAGGCGAAGCGGTGCTGCCGGACGAGGTGGAGGAGCCGCCCGACGTGCTGCCGGTGGTCCCCGTGTTGCTGTCGCAGGCCGCCAGCGGAAGCGCGAGAACGGCCACGAGCGAGGCGAGCTTGACGAGCTTCATGATTGTCTCCGTGTCGTGTCATCGATGGTCGGACAACGCCCCAGCCCGGCCATGGTTCGCCCCGGACGCCGGGCGGCGCGGGAGGTGGCCCCTGGAACGGCCGCGCTTCGGGAAACGTTCATGTTCGAGCCGTCATGGTCGGGTCGACCATCGGAGACGCCCATGAAACGCATCATCGCCGCCGCGCTCGCCGCAGCCTCCCTCGCCGCCCTCGTCCCGCCGGCCGCCGCCCAAGGCCTCGGCGCGAGCGTGCAGACGGTCCAGTACGGCCGCTCCTACGACGAGGGGCCGCGCTACCGCGAGCGCCGCATCTATCGCGACGAGTACGAGGCGCCGCCGCGCCGGCGCTCCTGGGAGGAGCGCGACTATGGCGAGCGGCCGCGGCGGGGCTACGAGCCAGGGTTCCAGCGCGGCGCCTCCGGCTTCGGCCGCACCTGCCTCACCTCGCGGGGCGCCTGCTACATCCGGCCGCAGCCGCTCAGCTCCCGCTGCGCCTGCGAGATCCCCGGATTCGGCACGAAACGCGGCGCCGTCGCGAATTGAGGCGTGGATCGGCGGGAAACACCCGCCGATCGCGACGATTCCCTGCGGCATGCCCCTTGAAGCCGTGGCGGCCTTCCGATCTAATCGCCGAAGAACAAGAAAACAGATCGGGAGGAGGCGGTCGGGCGTCGCGAGGCGCCCCCGCCGCGCATGAGCGACTTCATCATCGAGACCACGGGCCTGACCAAGGAGTTCAAGGGCTTCACCGCGGTGAAGGCCGTCGACCTGCGCGTGCGGCGCGGGACGATCCACGCGCTCATCGGGCCGAACGGGGCGGGCAAGACCACCTGCTTCAACCTCATCACCAAGTTCCTCGAGCCGACCCGCGGCCAGATCCGCTACAACGGCCGCGACATCACCCGCACCAAGCCCGCCGACGTGGCGCGGCTCGGGATGGTGCGCTCCTTCCAGATCTCGGCCACCTTCCCGCATCTCACGCTGATCGAGAACGTGCGGGTGGCGCTCCAGCGGCCGCTCGGCACCTCCTTCCATTTCTGGAAGAGCGAGGGCAGCTTGCGCGCGCTGGACGAGCGGGCCATGGCGCTCCTCGACGAGGTGGGGCTCGCCTCCTATGCGAGCCTGCCCGCGGTCGAGCTACCCTATGGCCGCAAGCGGGCGCTGGAGATCGCCACGACGCTGGCTCTCGATCCCGAGATGCTCCTCCTCGACGAGCCCACCTCGGGGATGGGCCACGAGGATATCGGCCGCGTCGCGGCGCTGATCCGCCGCGTGGCGCGCAACCGCACGGTCCTGATGGTGGAGCACAATCTCTCGGTCGTGTCCGACCTGTCCGACACGATCACGGTGCTGGCCCGGGGCGAGATCCTCGCCGAGGGGCCCTACGCGGAGGTCTCGAGGAACCCGGACGTCGTCGACGCCTATATGGGAACCGGTCATGCTTGAAGCCATCGCCGACCGTCCCGCGGCCGCCGGGCACCGGACGCTCCTCGACGTGCGCGACCTCCATGCCTGGTACGGCGAGAGCCACGTCCTGCACGGCATGACCTTCTCGATCCCTCAAGGAGAGGTCGTGACGCTGCTCGGGCGCAACGGCGCCGGCAAGACCACCACGATGCGATCCATCATGGGGCTCCTGCGCAAGCGCCAGGGCTCCATCGTCCATGACGGCGTCGAGACCATCGCGCTGGCGCCCAACCGCATCGCCCGGCTGGGGATCGGCTACGTGCCCGAGGAGCGGGGCATCTTCGCCAGCCTGAACGTGCGCGAGAACCTGGAGCTGCCCCCCGTGGTCAAGCCCGGCGGGCTCACCACGGAGCAGGTCTACGAGCTGTTCCCGCGGCTTCTCGAGCGCAAGGGCTCCCAGGGCACGAAGCTCTCGGGCGGCGAGCAGCAGATGCTCGCGATCGCCCGGATCCTGCGCACGGGCGCGAAGCTCCTGCTCCTCGACGAGCCGACCGAGGGGCTCGCCCCCGTGATCGTGCAGCATATCGGCGAGATCATCCGCACGCTCAAGGCGCGCGGCTTCACCATCCTGCTCGTGGAGCAGAACTTCCGCTTCGCGGCGACGGTCGCCGACCGTCACTACGTCGTCGAGCATGGGCATGTCGTCGACATGATCCCCAACGACCAGGTGGAGGCCAACTCCGCCAAGCTGTCCGACTATCTCGGCGTCTGACGTACCCCGTCCGCCGCCGCACCAAACCGGAGGAACCCCCATGAGGAAGACCCTGCTGATGTCCGCCGCGGCGCTCGCGCTGAGCGTCGGGGCGGCCCAGGCCGTGGACGGCAACATCAAGATCGGCGTGCTCAACGATCAGTCGGGGCTCTATGCCGACATCTCGGGCCAGGGCTCGGTCTGGGCCGTGCGCAAGGCCGTCGAGGATTTCGGCGCCGCCGCCAAGGGCATGAAGGTGGAGGTCGTCTTCGCCGACCACCAGAACAAGCCCGACGTGGGCTCCAACATCGCGCGCCAGTGGTTCGACCGCGACGGCGTCGACATGATCATCGACGTGCCGACCTCCTCGGTCGCGCTC
>DASPJU010000371.1:0-2262 GCA_035628475.1 Salinarimonas sp.
TGGCACTGCAGCCCGACGGCAAGATCGTGGTCGCTGGCGTCGCAGTCACCTCCACCCGGGATAACGACTTCGCGGTGGCCAGATACAACCCGAACGGCAGCGTGGACACGAGCTTCGGCGGTACGGGCACCATCACCATCAACATCTCCGGCAGAGTGGCGAGCACCGATTGGGCGCGCGGTGTCGTCGTTCAAGCGGACGGCAAGATTGTGGTCGTCGGCTACACGCAGGCAAGCGGCTCTCTATCGAGCGGGGTCGCGATCGTTCGACTGAAAGCGGACGGAACACTCGACCCAACGTTTGGCGTGTCGGGGGTGCTCACCTCCGTGGACTCGGTCAAAAACAAGATGGCACATGCCGTCGCCTTGCAGCGCGACGGAAAGATCGTCATTGCCGGCTCGGTCAACTGCATCAGCCGATACGTGGCGGGGTACTGCACTCTCGTGGAACGGTACAACACCGACGGTAGTCGTGACGGCACTTTCAGCGGACCTGGCGTGGACCTCGTGGACGACGCAACATTGGGCGCCCAAGGTCTCGTGTTGCAAGGCGACGGCAAGATCGTCGTCGTTGGCACCCAGAACCGGGGTAACGGCAACGAGCTTTCGGTTGCGCGCTACGGCGCGAACGGGAGCATCGATGCGACCTTCGGCCAGTCGGGGGTGTCGATGGTCCCTATCGGCATGGATGTGGGCTCGAGCAACACGGGAACGAGCATCGCGCTCCAGGCGGACGGAAAGATCGTGGTCGCCGGCGAGGCGCACACCGATGCGGCCAACAACCATTTCTCGGTGACCCGGCTTTTGAGCAGCGGGGCCGTCGACACAGGGTTTGGCAATGCAGGGTCGGTCGTCACGAACGTGGCCGTGCCGCCTGAGTCGGATTACCCGTGGGTCGTGTCCGTGCAGCCGGACGGGAAGATCTTGCTGGCGGGCGAAAGAACCATTGCGAGGACCAACCCGTGGCCGCTTCCCGGCGTGTACCGGGCAGCGAACGTCGACTTTGCGGCTGTACGCTACACAGCGGCAGGCACTCTGGATGCATTGTTCGGAGTCGGGGGAATCGTCACAACAGATGTCAGATCGTTCGAAGATCGTGTGCATGCGATGGCCGTTCAGGCGGATGGCTCAATCGTGTTCGCTGGTGAGAGCTTTATCAACGATTCGTCGAACACATCTGGCGGCTACACGAGCTTCTCGCTCGTGCGAGTGAAGTCAAACGGCTCGCTCGACGCCGGGTTCGGCTCTGGGCATTGAAGTCGGCTGCGGGCGCCTTCGGGGCGCCCCGCGCAAGCGGGACGCGGGGTGCCCTCGCCTGGTCTACCTCCTCCACACACCACTACCTAAGGTTCGCCACCTTGGGATTCAGCGACCCAGTTGGGATGAAGCTGTGGTGAGGCTGCGCCTGGGCAGTTCGGCGGATGAGACGGCAGCAAGATCAAACGGTGATAGCACAGAGGAGCGGCGGCGCGCCGAAACGCGCTACGTGCGTGAAGCAATGCCATAAAGTGGCGACTACGTGCACATCTACTAACCGGACCACCGCGTTTCGCTCGTCACGCTCAGTCCGCTGGTCAGTGACTTTTCAGCCTGCGTTGTTCCGTGTATTCTGGAGTGACGCGGAGTCCGGATCTGGTCTCTTAATCCGTAGGTCGAGTGTTCGAGTCACTCAGGACCCACCACTTTCCCACCGTGACTGTTCAATAGAGCGTCTACCTTTCAGTAGCGCAGAAGCGCGTTGCTCGACGTGAGCTTCCCCGCAGAGACGTGCGCAAACGCGCTGCTCCTCGCACGCGAACACCTTCCCGCAGCGGCCGCAGAGCTTGGGTGTTCAGCTCCCGTTCATGAGGGGCCGAGCACACTCAGCGCATGTTCAGAGCTTCGCTCGCTGCACGATCAACTTTCCAGCTCGTCGCGTCGACGTTAGCGGTCACCGTGGTGCTCCTCACGCTTGCGGTTGCGGCCGGCTTCCACTTCTAGAGGCGCGGGGCCCGCGGCTCTCTCCAGCATGCGCCGCTCGAGCGCCTGACTTCACGGTGGTGAATGGGCTCGGCCTTTCCGACCCGATTTCGCAAGCACCACCGTGCCGGATGCCGGGCCTTGCGCTTCAGTGCCGGCGCCGCGGCTCTCATCGACGCCGCCCTTGAACTCTCCGGATACCGGGGCCTCATCTCGCGAGCCAGCATGGAAGTTGACAAGCACGACGAGCGCGGCGAGCAACGCGAATCGCACCCGCCAGATCCATATGCGCGGCATCAATTCC
>DASPJU010000372.1:0-5030 GCA_035628475.1 Salinarimonas sp.
GCGCCGCGCCCCCGTCCGCGGCGCCGAGCAGCACCACCACGTCGTCGGGCTCGAGGAATCGCGCCACGTGCGCCGCCATCGCGGCGTCGTCGTCGATCCCCCGGCCTTCCGCCTCCGGCGGCAGCGGGCGCACCAGCGCCGCCCCGATGACATGGGCGAGGCTCCTGTCGACGGGCTGCGCCGACAGGAAGGCGTCCACCCGCTCCTGGGTGCCCACCAGGAGGAGCCGCCGGCGCACCGCGCCGCCGATCCGCCGGCTCGTCAGCACGATCCGCCGCAAGACCGGGCGCAGGGGCAGCACGGTCGCGAGCCCCGTGAAGTAGATCAGGACCGTGGTGACGCGGGAGTAGACCTCCGTGGTGCGCGACAGGAACGCCAGCGCCAGCGTCGCCGCGAAGGCGAAGGTCCACAGGTGGATGGTGCGGGCGAGCCAGCCCTCGGAAACCGTGACCCGCTCCACCCGGTACTGACCGTCGAGCAGGCTGAACACGACGAAGAGCACCGTCACGGTCGCGGCGAACGGGACGACGTTGACGGGGTTCGGGCTAGCGTGGATCGCCTGGTTGTAGAGGAAGCCCGTGACCAGGGTCACCAGGATCAGCGCCGCCAGCTCGCCCGCCGCCATGAGCGTCGTGGCGAGCGTGCGGATCGTGCCCTGGCGGGGGAGGGGGCGCACGTCACGCCAGCTCTGCCCGCCGGCTCCGGTCCGGGGGATCGCGTCGACCCTGGTCGATCGAAGGACGTGCTGGTTCATGGCGGTTCGACCCGTTTTGGCGCGTCGCCTGTGCCGGGTCCGGACAGAACCGGGGCCGGCGCGAACGCTCGGTTCCCGGGTGGCAAGGTCGATGCCTAAACTGCGTCTCGATTTATCCCGGTTGTCCGGGAGCCGCGGGGCGGAGGCCGCGGGCGCTCGCGAACCGGACCTTGCCGGAGCGCGTCGCATTTTTCGCGATTGTTCGGGGATTGCCGCAGGTTTCTGCAATCCGTCTTAAGGACCGTTAAGGTCTGGCCGGCAGTCCTGGGCGTCGACAAGCACGCATCCGTCCGGAGACACGCGATGGCCCCGCCGCATCACGACGAGCTCGCGACGACGCCGACGACCCCGCCCCCAGCGAAGCGGACGAAGGAGACAGGCCTGTTCCTCAGGCTCTATTTCGGGATGGCGGGCCTTCTGACCCTCGCCTGGGTCGGAGCCCTGACCTGCGGGGCGCTCCGGCTCGCCGGGATCATCTGAGGGGATGGCCAGGAGCGATCTTCGTCCGACCCCCTCATGCCGAGCTTCCGGCCCCAAGGCCCGTTCCGGGGGCCTCGCCGCAGGCGCGACACCTCTCGCGGGCGCCAGGGCGCATGCCGTAACCTCGCCGAGACCCCGGCCGCCGCGGAGCACGTCGGGACGCGGGTCATGCGGAGCGGGCGCCGTCCGGGGCTTGGCGCGTCGGCGTCGACGGGCCTAGCCTGCGCCGGCACGAGACCGGAGATTCGCATGAGCGCCCGCTTCACCCTGCACGGCATCTGGCTGTCCGGCCCGACCTACAAGATCGGCCTGTTCCTGGCGCTCGCCGGCGAGCCCTTCGACTATGTCCACATGGACCTGCGCGCGGGCGAGCACAAGCGGCCCGACTACCTCGCGCTCCAGCGCTACGGGCAGGTGCCGCTCCTCGAGGACAACGGGAACGGCCGCCGCCTCGTCCAGTCGGCCGCGATCCTCGAATACCTGGCCGACACCACGGGCCGATTCGGCGGCGCGAATCTCGACGAGCGCATTCACGCCCGCGAATGGATGTACTGGGATTTCGACCGCCTCGCCCGCGGCATCTACCGCCCGCGCGCCGCCCGCGCCGGCTTCGCGCAGTTCGCGCCCGAGGTGCTCGAGCACTACCTGGCCGAGGGCCGCGTGGCGCTCGGCGTCCTCGACGCGCATCTGGCGGGGCGCAGCTTCCTCGTGGGCGAGGGGGTCACGATCGCCGACATCGACATCTACGGGGTCGCGGCCTACGCGGAGCAGGCCGGTCACGACCTGGGCGCGGTGCCCAACGTCGCGGCCTGGATGCGCCGGATCGAGGCGCTGCCGGGCTTCCTGGCGGCGGATGCGTGCCTGCCGAAGGAGACGCGGGCGGCCTGAGGGAGGGCTCTTGACGGCGGGCCGGGCCTCCCCATCTCGGCGGATGCGAGGCCACGTCCTCCCCCGCTCCGCGGGCCCAAGTCCGGGACGGCCCGGCCCCTTGAGGGAGGGCCGCCATGGCCTGGATCTATCTCGTCGCGGCAGGGTTGCTCGAGGTCGCGTGGGCCTTCGCGATGAAGCAGTCCCACGGCTTCACGAGGCTCGTGCCCACGGCGATCATGGTCGCGGCCATGATCGGCAGCTTCGCGCTGCTCGCGTTGGCGATGCGCGCGCTGCCGCTGGGCACCGCCTACACGATCTGGACGGGGATCGGGGCGCTGGGCGCGTTCGCGCTCGGCGTCGCGGTGCTCGGCGAGCCCGCGAGCGCCGGGAGGCTCACGGCGGCGGCGCTCATCCTGTCGGGCCTCGTCCTCATGAAGCTGTCCAGCCCCGGCTGAGGCCCATGCGGGACGCGGCGTCAGGGCCGGGTCTTCTCCAGCATCTGCCCCGCCTTGTGGCCGCCCTGGGTCAAGGTCTTCTCGACGCGGTCGAGGGCCTGGCGCGCCTGCGGATCGTTCTGGACCGCCTGGTTGAGGCGGGCGGCGTCCTGCGGGCGCATCCCTTCGAGGCTCCGGGCATCCGGGGCCTGGGCGAGGGCCGGGCCGGCGACGAGGAAGGCGAGAAAGGCGAGGGCGGCGCGCATCGGCTGATCTCCGACGGAGGGGGAACACGGGGGTTCTACCATCGCCTCCTCGCCCTCTGCTGAAGGCGAAGCTTCGCATTCGAGCGATCGCGCCGGGTGCGCCGGCGCACTTGCGCGCGCGGACGGGGGCGCTCCACCTCACGGCCTTCGACCCCAAGGAGCCCCTCATGCCGGATCCGCGCCCGATCGACCTCTATTACTGGCCGACCCCCAACGGCTGGAAGATCTCGATCATGCTGGAGGAGTGCGGGCTGCCCTACCGGGCGATCCCCGTGAACATCGCCCGCGGCGACCAGTTCGAGCCCTCGTTCCTGGCGCTCTCCCCCAACAACAAGATGCCCGCCATCACGGACCCGGACGGGCCCGGCGGCGAGCCGATCTCGGTCTTCGAGTCGGGCGCGATCTTGCAATATCTCGGCCGCAAGACGGGGCGCTTCTACCCGTCGGACGAGCGCGCCCGGGTCGAGGTCGATCAATGGCTCATGTGGCAGATGGGCGGCTTCGGCCCCATGCTCGGCCAGACGCACCATTTCCGGATCTACGCGCCCGAGAAGGTGCCCTACGCGATCGAGCGCTACACCAACGAGACGAACCGCCTCTACGGGGTGCTGAACCGGCGCCTGTCGGACCGCGCGTTCGTGGCGGGGGAGTACTCGATCGCCGACATGGCGATCATGCCGTGGGCCCGGCTGTGGGAGCGGCAGGGCCAGGCCATCGACGACTTCCCGCACGTGAAGCGCTGGCTGGACGCCGTGTCGGCGCGCCCGGCGGTGCAGCGGGGGCTCGCCGTCAACGCCGAGGACCGCGCCAAGTCCGACCTGAAGGACCCCGCCGTCCAGGCGGTGCTGTTCGGGCAGAAGGCGCGGTAGGGCGGTTCCCCTCCCGCTTGTGGGGAGGGGCGGGGGCCGAGACGTGAGAGGTCCCGGCGCGGGAAGGGGCTGTACGGGCCTTCGTGCGCCCCTCCCTGCAAGGGGCGGCGGAGCGCTCAGTTCACCTTCGTCCAGGTCTGCGAGCGGCAGACGAGGCCGCCGAGGACGCAGCCGGAGAGCTCCAGGGCGCTGGGGCTCTTGAGCGTCATCTTGCCCGTATAGGTCTTTCCGTCGCGGAAATTGTAGAGCTGGCCCTGGAAACCGCCGCCCTGAACGGGGCGGATCTGGTCGATCATGCGCACGCCGACGAGGTTGCGCGAGCGCAGCGCCTCGCTCGGGTTGTTCACGTCCTTGGCCTCGCCCTTCACCTGGACGATGGTGCCGCAATAGGCGTCGCCGCAGCGGGCGATGCGCACGCGCGTGTCGCCGGTCTCGCTCTGCCACATGCCGCTGGGATCCGTGCCCTGGGCGGCGGCGGGGAGCGCGAGGCCGGCGAGGGCGACGCACGCGAGGATGGTTCGTCTCATGGAAGTCCCTCCGAAAGGTTCGGCCCGTTCGGGCTCCAGCGGAGGTTAGGGCAGCACGGGCGCCGAACCAAGCCGGGAGCGCATTCGAGTCACCGTGAATCACGTCTCAACGGTCGGGCCCCGCGGCAAAGCGGATCCGTTCCGCCGCGGCACACGACGCGGCAGGCTTGGTTTCTGTCCGGTGAAAGTTTACCGAACGAAAAACCTTCGTTCAGCTCTCGTCCACCTTGCGGTTTAAGCAAGTCTTCGCAAGACCTCCGTAACGTCAACGTCATGAAGCGCACCGGAGAAACGGGCGCTCGACGCAACGACGACCAGGGACAGGGTGATCGACATGGCAAGGTTCGAGATGGGAGCCGCCGACATCGCGGCGATGGTGCCTCAGGCGGCGACGGGCGAGTCGTTCTACGAGCTCGGCCTGATGTACGCGGCCGGCCGCTCGGTGCCCCTCGACCTCGTGACGGCCCACAAATGGCTCAACGTCGCGGTGGCGAAGGGCTTCCGGCCGGCGGCGCTCCGGCGGGCCGAGCTCGCGGACGAGATGAGCCCAGCCGAGGTCGCGGCCGCGCAGCGCGAGGCCCGCCTCTGGCTCGCCCGCCAGGCGGCCTGACCGGTCCTGCGCGCTTGAGGGGAGGGAACGGCGTCGCTATAAGCGCGGCCGAACCCCACGTCAGGAAAGCGAAGAACCGATGGCCCTCGAGCGCACCTTCTCGATCATCAAGCCGGATACCACCCGCCGCAACCTCACGGGCGCGGTCAACGCCGTGATCGAGGGCGCGGGCCTTCGGATCGTCGTGCAAAAGCGCATCAAGATGACCCGCGAGCAGGCC
>DASPJU010000373.1:0-6244 GCA_035628475.1 Salinarimonas sp.
TGGCCGAACAGCATGCGGTAGGCGGTGGCGAGCGTCAGGGTGTAGCAGGCTGCCTCCTCCCAGGTGAGGTGCGCGGGCTTGACCATGAGCTGGCGCGACTGCACCCGGCAGAACTGGGCGAAGGAGCCGTCGGGCGTCTCGTAGCCCCAGATGCGCTGGGACGACGAGAACATCGGGTCGCCGCCATTGCACTCCTCGTCGTCGCCGTCGTCCTGGTTGCAATGGACGATGACGGCGTCGCCGACCTTCCAGCGCTTCACCTTGGCCCCCACCGCCCAGACGATGCCGGACGCGTCGGAGCCCGCGATGTGGATGTCGGCCTTGTGGCCGTCGAAGGGGGAGATGGGCTGGCCGAGCGCCGCCCAGACGCCGTTGTAGTTGATGCCCGCCGCCATCACGAGGACGAGCACCTCGTCGTCGCCGATGGCCCAGGTGGGCACCTCCTCCTCGACCATGGCCTCCTCGGGCGGGCCGTGACGCTCCCGGCGGATCGCCCAGGCCGTCATCGTGGAGGGCACGTAGCCGAGCGGCGGGATCTCGCCGATTCCGTAGCGGGCGCGCGGCCCGGCCTCCTTGCGCACAGCTTGACCCGTCATGGCTTGGCCCTCTCGCGATCGTCTCGTCCGGGCAGGTTAGCCGGCGCTTTGATGCACCGCAACATCGACGAACTGCCCAGTTTCCGTTCAGCGAAAACGCGCGGTGCAGGCCCCGGTTTCCTGCGCAGGGCCACGATTTAGGTCAGGTTTGCCGACCTTTTGAGCGCTGGCGCCGACGGAACGAAGCTGTACGATAGTGCATTGCACCATAAAGCGGGACGCGGAGGACGACCATGAGCGAGGCCGGGACGCCGGGGGGCCCCAAGCGCGACAAGCCCTGGATCTTCCGCACCTATGCGGGCCATTCCACCGCCGCGGACTCCAACGCCCTCTACCGGCGCAACCTCGCCAAGGGCCAGACGGGCCTGTCGGTCGCTTTCGACCTGCCGACCCAGACGGGCTACGACCCCGACCACGAGCTCGCGCGGGGCGAGGTCGGCAAGGTGGGGGTCTCGATCGCTCACATCGGCGACATGCGGGCGCTGTTCGAGGGCATCCCGCTGGAGACCATGAACACCTCGATGACCATCAACGCCACGGCGGCCTGGCTGCTCGCGCTCTACGCGGCGGCGGCCGAGGAGCAGGGCGCCCCCCTGGGAAGCCTCCAGGGCACGACGCAGAACGACCTGATCAAGGAATATCTCTCGCGCGGCACCTACGTCTTCCCGCCCGCCCCCTCCATGCGGCTCACCCGCGACGTGATCCTGTTCACGACCCGCGAGATGCCGAAGTGGAACCCCATGAACGTGTGCTCCTACCACCTGCAGGAGGCCGGGGCGACGCCGGTCCAGGAGCTCTCCTTCGCGCTCGCCACCGCGTGCGCGGTGCTCGACACGGTGCGGGACGCTGGCATCGAGGAGGCGGTGTTCGCCGACGTGGTCGGGCGCATCTCGTTCTTCGTCAATGCCGGCATGCGCTTCGTCACCGAGCTGTGCAAGATGCGCGCCTTCGCCGAGCTCTGGGACGAGATCGCCCGCGAGCGCTATGGCATCGACGATCCCAAGAGGCGCATGTTCCGCTACGGCGTGCAGGTGAACTCCCTGGGGCTCACCGAGCCGCAGCCCGAGAACAACGTCTACCGCATCATGATCGAGATGCTGGCCGTGACGCTCTCCAAGCGCGCCCGGGCCCGCGCCGTGCAGCTGCCGGCCTGGAACGAGGCCCTGGGCCTGCCCCGCGCCTGGGACCAGCAATGGTCGCTTCGCATGCAGCAGATCCTCGCCTTCGAGACCGATCTCCTCGACTACGACGACATCTTCGACGGCTCGCGGGTGGTCGAGGCGAAGGTGGAGGCGCTGAAAGCCGCCGCCCGCGAGGAGCTCGCCCGCATCGACGCCATGGGCGGAGCCATCGCGGGCGTCGAGTCGGGCTATCTCAAGCGCGCGCTCGTGGAAGCGAACGCGAGGCGGCTCGCCGCCATCGAGACGGGCGACCAGGTGGTGGTCGGCGTCAACCGCTACACCGAGACCGAGCCCTCACCCCTCACCGCCGGCGACGGCGCCTTCATGACGGTGCCTGAGACCGTCGAGATGGAGGCGGTGGCGCGCATTCGCGCCTGGCGCGCGTCGCGCGACGCGGACGCGGCGGAGGACGCGCTGGACGCCCTGGAGCGGGCGGCCCGCGAGGGCGCCAACGTGATGCCGGCCTCCATCGCTTGCGCCAAGGCGGGGGTCACCACGGGCGAATGGGGCGAGCGCCTGCGCCGGGTCTTCGGCGAGTACCGCGCCCCCACGGGCGTCAGCCCTGAGACCCGCGTCGAGGAAGCGGATCGCGAGGTGCGGCTGCTGGTGGCCGACCTCGCCCAGAAGCTCGGGACGCCGCCGCGCCTCGTGGTGGGCAAGCCGGGCCTCGACGGGCATTCCAACGGCGCCGAGCAGATCGCGCTGCGCGCCCGGGACGTCGGCATGGAGGCGGTCTATGACGGCATCCGGCAGACGCCCTCCGAGATCGTGGCCCGGGCCCGGGAGACGGGGGCGCACGTGATCGGCCTCTCGATCCTGTCGGGCTCGCACGTGCCCCTCGTGCGCGAGGTCATGGCCCGGCTGCGGCTCGAGGGCCTCGATCATGTCCCCGTGGTGGTGGGCGGCATCATCTCGGGGGACGACGCGCTGGTGCTGAACAATCTGGGGGTCGCGGCGGTCTACACCCCCAAGGACTTCGCCCTCGACCGCATCATGGCCGACATCGTCGGCGTGGTCGAGCGGTCGCTGGCGCGCCGCGCCGAGGCGCCCCCGCCCGCCCCCGCCGCCCCGGCGCGCAACCGCGCCCGCCGCGGCGCCGCGACCTAGGGCGCCGGAGGCTTCGAGACCATCCGGGATCGGTTTCCCCTCGAGGAAAGAGAGCCGTTTCCCATCGTCCGTGGGAGCCAGGGTTTCCCCGGCCCCCGGGCTTGCCTGAGGATCAGTGTCAGGGTGCAACCAAACACTCTGATCCCCAGGACCAGCCTCGGACGTTTCATGCGGCTCACCTTCCTTTCGGCTCGTCGGGCAAGCGCGCCCGATCCCTCCTTGTGACGCAACCCGGACACAATCTTGACGGGAATGCGGGGCGGGCTCGGGCAAACGAGAACGCCCCGGCCGATGGCCGGGGCGTTCCGCCGTCCGGGGGTGGCGCGAGACGCGTCAGCCCTTGCGCTTGCCGAGGTCCTGCAGCTCCGTGATGTGCTCGCGGATGCGGCCGGCGGCCAGCATGGCGATGTGCTTGACGTGCATGTTCTGCCCGCCGCGCACATATTCCTCCTGGACCTTCAGGAGCTCCTGGTGGCCCTGGATCTGGCCCTGGACGTACATCCGGTCGAACTCGGCGCCGGCCTGCATGCCGCGCATCTTCTCGACCATCTGGGCCATGTCGCCCTGGGGCTGCATGCTCGTGGAGGCCGTGCTCGAAGGATCACCCATGGAGCGCAGGATCTCCGCGATCGTGGTCTGCTCCTCGGCCTCGAACTTCGCGAACTGCTTCACGTCGTCGTTGCGCGCCTTCTCCAGCGCGATCTTGCTGGTCTCCAGCGCCACCGTGCCCAGCATCATGGTGCGCTGCATATATTGCTGCTCGGCCTGGCCCATCGTCATCTGGCCGGCGCCCATCGCGCCCTGGCCGCTCATGGAGCCGGCGCTCGAGCCGGACGACATGGTCCCGGAGGCGTTCTGGGCCAGCGCGGGGCCGGCGGCGACGGCGGCCGCGAGCGCGGCGATCACGTGACGGCGATCCATGGATGTCTCTCCTGTTCTCGTCCCTGAGGGGGTTCGGCGACGGGGCGGGGGACGCCGGTCGCGTCGGCCCAACGTGGGGTCGTGACCCGGGTTTCAGCGTGGCCGTTGCGCGACGTGCCCCTGCGACGAAATGAACCCAGGCCTTGGCGGCGCGAACCCGCGCCCGGGAGCCCGCGTTGGCGAAGCCGAGCCCACCCGAGCGACCGGAGACGAGCCATGAGCGGACCCCATCTCAGCGACAAGGCCCTGGCGGTCTTCGCCTTCGCGGCCTTCCACCAGCTGGAAAGCGGACAGAAGGTCTCGAAGGTCATCCGCCGCGACGAGGCCGGCCACCGGGCCGACGACGAGGCGGTCGCCGAGCTGGAGGGCCGGGGGCTCATCTCCGTCGAGGGCGACTTCATCGCCTTCACCCCCGAGGCCGAGCGCCTGCTGGGCCAGGCGATCGAGGGCCTGCGCCGGTCGACGTCGGGCTAGAGACGAGGGGCACATCCAGAAGGTCGCGGGGGACCTCTCCGCTTGTCGTCCCCGGGCTCGGCCCGGGGACCCAGAACCACGGTGCCACTGGATGGCCGGGTCGAGCCCGGCCATGACAACGGTGGGTGTCGAGGCGGGAGGCCGGCCCTGGAAGGTCCCCTCCAACCTCGACACCCCCGCCGCCGCCCTGTATGGCACGCGCGACCCATCCCACCGCGCGGACCCGCGATGCCCGACCTGCTCCTCGAACTGTTCTCCGAAGAGATCCCCGCCCGCATGCAGCGGCGCGCGGCCGAGGACCTGAAGCGGCTCGTCACCGAGGCGCTGGTCGAGCGCGGCTTTCTCTACGAGGGCGCCCGGGCGCTCGCGACCCCACGCCGCCTGACGCTCACAATCCATGGCCTGCCGGCCAAGGGCCGCGACGTGCGCGAGGAGCGCAAGGGACCCCGTGTCGGCGCGCCGGACGCCGCGGTGCAGGGCTTCCTGAAGAGCGCCGGGCTCGCCTCCCTCGACGGGACCCGGATCGAGCGCGATCCGAAGAAGGGCGAGTTCTACGTCGCGGTGATCGAGCGGCCCGGGCGCCCGACGCCGGAGGTGCTGACCGAGATCCTGCCCGCGATCGTGCGCGCCTTCCCCTGGCCCAAGTCCATGCGCTGGGGCGCGGCCTCGGCGGGGCCCGGCGCGCTCACCTGGGTGCGCCCGCTCCACGCGATCGTCTGCACCTTCGGCCCCGAGACCGAGGAGCCAGAGGTGGTGCGCTTCGAGGTGGGCGGCGTGGCCTCCGGCGACGTCACCCAGGGCCACCGCTTCCACGCGCCGGGCCCGATCCGGGTGCGCCGCTTCGAGGACTACGCCGCCTCCCTGCGCGACGCCTTCGTGGTGCTGGATCCGGACAGCCGCAAGGACATCATCCTCCACGACGCCCGCGACCTCGCCTTCGCGCAGGGGCTGGAGCTCGTCGAGGACGAGGGGCTGCTGGAGGAGGTGGCGGGCCTGGTGGAATGGCCCGTGGTGCTGATGGGCTCGTTCGAGGAGGCCTTTCTCGCGATCCCGCCGGAGGTGATCCGCGCCACCATCCGCGCCAACCAGAAGTGCTTCGTCCTGCGCCGCCCCGACGGCTCGCTCGCCAACCGCTTCATCCTCACCGCGAACCTGCGCGCCACGGACGGCGGCGCCGCGATCGTCGCGGGCAACGAGCGCGTGGTCCGCGCCCGCCTCTCCGACGCGCTCTATTTCTGGCAGACCGACCAGCGCGACCTGCCGGGCTTCGCCGAGGCCGGCAAGCCGCTGGACCAGCGCCTCGCGAAGCTGCGCTCCCTCGACATCGTCTTCCACGAGAAGCTGGGCACGCAAGGAGAGCGCGTCGAGCGCATCACGGCGCTCGCCCGCGAGCTGGCGCCGATCGTGGGTGCCAACCCGGAGCTCGCGGCGCGTGCCGCGGGGCTGGCGAAAGCCGACCTCATGACCGAGGTCGTGGGCGAGTTCCCCGAGGTGCAGGGGCTGATGGGCCGGCGCTACGCCGAGCTGCAGGGGGAGCACCCCTCGGTCGCGGCCGCCATTGAGGAGCACTACAAGCCGCTTGGGCCCTCCGACCGGGTGCCGACGGACCCGGTCTCGGTGGCCGTGGCGCTCGCCGACAAGCTCGACACGCTGGTGGGCTTCTGGGCCATCGACGAGAAGCCGACGGGGTCGAAGGATCCCTACGCGCTGCGGCGGGCGGCTCTGGGGGTGATCCGGCTGGTACTGGAGAACGACATCCGTCTCCCTCTGCTGTCCATGGCGTACGAAGCGGTGCCGATCTACTGGGAGACCATTCCGGAGGGCAGCGCGACCCAGGACGAGGTGGCGCTGTTCCTGGACCCGATGCGCGAGACGCTCGGCGTTCCGGGGCACCCGTTGTTTCGCCGGCCCGTTCAGGTGCCGCTCACCCTTGACGGCCGCATGTTCAACAGGGCCGCCACGGGA
>DASPJU010000374.1:0-2096 GCA_035628475.1 Salinarimonas sp.
CTGGCGCGCTGGATTTCGGCGGCGGCGCTCTCGATGTCGGCGCGGCGCTCGTCGGTCTCGAAGCGCACGAGCACGTCGCCGCGCTTCACGAGCTGGCCCTCCTGGAAGGCGATCTCCGCGACCACGCCGGAGAGCTTGGAGGTGACGGTGATGGACTCGTTCGCCCGCACCGTGCCGACCGCCTGGCGCGTGTCGACGATTCGGCCCGTCCGCACCGTGTCGACGTCGACCAGGACGGGACCGCCCGGGCCCCCGCGCCCCGGGGGAGCGGCGCGCCCGGGCTGCCCGCCGGCGGCGCCTTGGGCGCCCGGGGAGGCCGGAAGATAGGGTGCGACCAGCGGGCCGATCCCGGGGACCTCGGCCACGCGCTGGAGCTGCCCCGTCTCGTAGGCATGCCACCCGCCATAGCCGATCCCGCCGAGGACGGCGATCACGACGAGCTGTCCATACCAACGCATGCTCACTCCTGGGCGTAACGGGCGGCGATGAGAATGCCCTCACCTAGAGCAAGATTGGGTCCAAGGGGCGGGGCGGCCCTACACATATCAGTGATCGGCGCAAGCTGCATGCATTTGTCGCAGCCCGGCGCGCCGCTCCCGGCCCCGGCTGGCTTGACCGGCGCTTAACGTTTGCGCGCTAGCCTGCGGGCTCCTGTACCCTGCGTTGGTTGCCATCATGATCCCTGATGCCGGCTCCCGGCCCGACGAGGCCGTCCTCGCCTACGAGCTCATGATCGGCAACGTCCTGGCGGATGTCGGGGCCGCCGAGTCGGGGCTCGCCCGCGCCTGGGCCGAGTTCTGGCTGGACGATCCCGACGCGGACGCGCCCTGCCGCCTCGCGGCGCGGCTCGAGGACGCGGGCCTGCCGCTCGCGGCGGTCGCCCGGGTACACGGCCTGCTCGTCGCCCTGGAGCTTCCCCATCTGGCCGAGGCCGGAGCCGAGGCCCTGGCGGCCTGGATCGAGGCCGCGAACGAGCGCCTGGTGGGCCTCCTCTCCGCCATGGAGAACGCCCGTGCCGGCGTCGCTCCCGCGGGCGCGAGCGAGGAGGTGGTCGCGGCGCTGGCCGAGGCCGCGGGGATCCTCAACGGCAGCCTCGAGCGCCTGCGCGCCGTCGCGGCCCCGCGCCAGGCCGCCTGAGGCCGCCTCCGCGGCCGTCACGCGGATGCCGACGGGGTCAGGCGTCCTCGCGGGGCGGGCGGTTCGTGAAGCGGGCGTTGCCGAGGCCCGTCCCGATGGTGAGCACGCCCCAGCGCTGCACGTCCTTCATGAAGGGAACCTCCGAGAGGCCCTGAACCACGGCGTCGTTGTGGATCATCGCCACGGTCTCGTGGTCGCCGATCCGGGGGATCAGCCCCACGAGGCTGCGGGCGAGGTTGAAGCGGCTCGATTCCCAGTTGCCGCCGGGGAGGTTCTGCCCGCCGCGCTCGATCGTGCCGTCCTCCCGGATCAGGCCGGGGCAGCCGACCCCGATGAAGGGCGCGATGCTCAAGCCCTCCTTGCCGGCCTTGGCGACGAGCTCCTCGATCATCCCGGCGAGGCGCTCGACGGCCGCGTCGCGGCTGGGGCTCGGCTTCTCGTCGTCTCGGTGGCGCCAGAGGATCGACTTCCACACCGCGGCCCGGGACAGGTCCGGCCCCTTCTTGAGGTTGAGCGCCACGACGCCCGCCCGGATGTTCGAGCCGCCGATATCGACCGCGAGCAGGCTGTCGTGGCCCGAGAACATCCAGGAGGGCATCAGGTGCGCGGCGCCGATCAGGCCCGCCTCGTCGGGATGATGGCGGATCGGCACGAGGTCGAGGGCGATGCCGCCTGCCTTCATGAGCACGCTCGCGCGCCCTGCGGCCAGCTGGCCGAGCCGGCTGTGGCTCAAGCCCCCGCCCACCACGATGCGCCCCGTGTCCCGCCAGCCCTTGGCGCGCAGGAAGCGCCGGGTGACGGTCGCGAGCTCCTGGGCGAAGTCCTCGATGGCGCCCATGACGAGCCCCGCCGCCTGCGGATCGCCCTCGGCCAGCACCTTGTCGAGCCGCTTCTTCGGCAGGGAGCGCGAGGGTTCGTCCCCCAGCGGATCCTCGCCCTCCGCGCTCGACTCCCGGACC
>DASPJU010000375.1:0-6878 GCA_035628475.1 Salinarimonas sp.
CGATGCGGGTCTCGTAATGCAGGTGCGGCCCCGTGGAGCGGCCCGTGGAGCCGACGCGGCCGAGCGCCTGGCCCGCGCTCACGGTCTGACCCGGTGCGACCGTGATGGCCGACAGGTGGGCGTAGCGGCTCGTGACGCCGTTGCCGTGGTCGATCTCCACCAGGTTGCCGTAGCCGCCCGACCACTCGGCCGCGATCACCCGGCCCGACCCGGTGGCGTGGACGCGCGCGCCGTGCTCGGCACGGAAATCGAGCCCCGCATGCATGGCGGGCCCCCGAGTGAAAGGATCGAGGCGCACGCCAAAGCCGCTGGTGAGGTCCACCTCGCCGCTGACCGGCCGGGCGAAGGGCAGGGCGTTGGAGCTGCGGCGCAGGCGGTCGAGCGCGACGAGGCTCGTTTGCACCCGGTCGACGCTCGCCTCGAAGGGGCCGGCCGCGGGGTCCACGGCGAGCGGGATCAGGGGGCCACCCATTGCGCCGGTCGCGTCCGGCGGGGTGAGGCCGTCGGGGTTGAGGCCCGCGATCGCGATGGCGGAGCGCAACTGGCGCACCGCCTGCGCGGCGCGCTGGTCGAGGGCCGCGAGCGCGCCTAGCTGGGCCGCCTCGACCGCGGCCACCGAGCGCTCCACCGCGGCGAGCCGCTCGGCCGCCTCCGTCTCGAGGCGCCCGGGCGCGCGCTCAAGGGCCGAGCCGCGCAGGCGAAGCGGGAAGGGCGTCTCGGGGCTGGGCTTGGGCGAGGGCGCGAACGCGCTGGCCTCGGGAGGCAGGCTGGGCGCGGCGGGATCGGCCGGGAGGCGCCCGGCGACGGGCCCGGCCTGCTCGCCGAGCTGCGCGAGGATCGCCTGCCGGGTCTCGATCTGGACCTGGCGGCTCACCAGCCGCTCCAGGCGGCCCTCCAGGCTGTCCTGCTCGATCAGCTTCTGGCTGGCGACCCGGTCGAGCCGGGCGCGCATGGACGCGATCCGGTCCTCGTAGGCGTTCTGCATCGCGGCGTGCTTGGCGATGAGCTTGCCGGCGAAATCGTCGCGATGGACGAGGTACCAGCCCGAGCCCGCCGTCCAGGCGGTGAGCAACGACAGGAGAACCCCGATGCCCAAGGCCGTGCCGCGACCGACCGCGAGGATCGGCCGCTCGGTTGTCTCCGCGGCGAGGCGCGCGCGGAGGGACGGGAAGGGGTCGGGCGTGCTCATCAGGAGAACCATCCGAAGGACCGGATCGTCGGCGATGAGACCCTATTAAGGTTAAGGAAGCTCCAACGGGCCCCGGGGCCCGTTCACGATCCGCGGACGGCTTCCAGCACCTCCCGGGCGTGGCCGGGCACCTTCACCTTCGGCCAGACGCGCGCGACGCGGCCGTCGGCGCCTACCAGCACCGTGGTGCGCTCGATGCCCATGTATTTGCGGCCATACATGCTCTTCTCGACCCACACGCCATAGACCTCGAGCATCGCCCTGCTCTCGTCCGAGGCGAGGATCAGGTCGAGATCGTACTTCGCCTTGAACCGCTCGTGGCTCTTCATGTCGTCCGCCGAGACGCCGACGATCTCGGCGCCGGCCTGCGCGAACTCGGCCCTGAGCGCGCTGAACTCCTGCGCCTCCTTGGTGCAGCCGCTCGTGTCGTCCTTCGGGTAGAAGTAGATCACGACCTTGCGACCCCGGAGCGCCTCGAGGCTGATCGGGACGCCTCCGGTCGCGGGCAGCGTGAACGCGGGCGCGGGTTTGCCGACCTCGATGGTCATGTCGCCTTCCTTTCGTCGTGTTTTTTCGATGGGAGAGTGGGCTGGCAGTGCATCATACGCGGGCCGGCGTCGCTGGGATCATCGCCACGGTCTAGATTGTCTCGTCCGACGATTCACCAGGCGCGGAGCACTCGCGCGACACCGGCCTGCGGGCTTTAGGGCTTCTCTTGAGCACGAACGGGACATACAGGCCGAGACTGCGCAGGGGTGCTCCCCGGGGCAGGCGCAGCCTGTGGCGGCGCGCCCTGCGCGGAGCGCTGCTCGCCAAGCTCGGACTCGTGGTCCTGCTCGCGGCGGCGGCGCTCGTCTTCGTCCTGCGGCTCGGCGCGGGGCCGCTCGCCTTCGCGGGCCTGTCCGAGCGCCTGGCGGAGGGCCTGGAGGCCCGGCTCGGCCAGGGCTGGACCGTCAACATCGCCGACACGTCCCTGACCCTGCTGGACCGCTCCGTCGCCCTGAAGGCCGCCGGGGTCGAGATCCGCAACGCCGACGGCATCATGGTGGCCCGCGCCCCGACCGCGATCGTCAGCGTCGACACCTGGTCGGCGCTGCGCTGGACGCCGCAGCCGCGCTTCGTCGAGTTCCAGGATCTCCAGCTCAAGGCTCGCGTCGGCAAGGACGGGTCGCTCACCCTGCTGCCCCAGGGCGAGGGCCCGCCGCCCGCGCCGGCCGGGCCGCGCCCCCCGCCGGATCCGGCGACGCAGCCGCGCCTCGAGGACGCGCTCGCGGCCGGCACCGGCGCCGTGCTCCAGCCCAGCGGCATCATCGGCGCCCTCGATCGCGCCCGCTTCGTGAACACCCGCCTTACCCTCGTGGACGAGGCCGGCTACGAGCGCGTCGGGTTCGAACGCGTCGACGTGGATTTCGAGCGGGACGCCGCGGGCGCCCGCCTGGACGCCCTGCTCAGGAGCCCCGGCGGGACCTGGAGCCTCGGGGTCGAGGCGCGCTCGGCCGAGGGCGGAGGGCGGCGGGGCTCCGTCACCATCCGCGAGGTGCCGGTCGACGATCTGCTCCTTCTGGGCGGGCTCGCCAACCTGAAGGGCGCCACGAACCTGAAGCTGTCGGGCGAGGCCTCCCTCGCGCTGCGCGGCGACGGGGCCCTCGACGGCCTCGAGATCAGCGTCGCGGGCGGGCCGGGGCGCGTCGCGCTGCCCAACAAGGGCGGCGACCTGCCCGTGGACGCCGTGGCCGCGCAAGCCGTGTGGCAGGGCGATCGCAACGCCTTCGCGATCCGGGACCTCTCCTTCACGGGCGGGGCCACAAGGCTCAAGCTCGCGGGCGAGCTCGCCGGGGCGCCCGGGCGCGGCTGGCGCCTCGACCTTCGGGGCGCCGACGCGGTGCTCTCCGGCGCCGGTCCGAAGGATCCGCCGGTGGCGCTCGCCACGGTCGCGCTCGCGGCGCGCGGCGCTCCCGGCGAGGTGACGATCGAGCAGCTCGAGGTGCGCGGGCCCGAGGTCGACGCGGCCGCGGCATTCTCCTTCGGCACGGCGGGGGACCAGGGCGGCGTGCGCTTCGGGGTGCGCGGCCATGGGAGCAACGCGCGCGCTTTCCTCCGGCTCTGGCCCGCGATGGTCGGTCCCACGGCCCGCACCTTCCTGATCGGCGCCCTGCGCCGCGGCCGCGTCACGTCCCTCGCCATCGACGGAGTCCTCTCGGCCGAGGACATCGAGGGTGCGCTGGCCGGGCGGGGCATGCGGGACGAGTCGCTGCGCGTCACCTTCGCTGGGGACGGGGCCGAGCTCGTGGTGCGCGAGGGCCTGCCGCCCATCGTCGACGCCGCGCTGACCGGGACGGCAACCGGACGGGCGCTCTCGGTCCTGGCGCCGTCCGGCCGGCTCGGCGGCGTCGGCGGGCGCGGGCTCGGCCTCTCGGACGGGCGGTTCACGGCTCCCGACATGTGGCCCGACGCGGCCGTGGGCCGGCTCGCCCTGCGGCTCGACGGCGAGGCCGACGGCCTCGTCGCCGCCCTCAACATGCCGGCCCTGCGGGGCGACGCCGGCCCAGCCATGGACCCGGCGGCCGTGAAGGGGCGGGCCGACCTGCGGCTCGACCTCGCCCTGCCGATCTACGACCCGCCCCCCATGGACGACCTCGCCCTCTCGATCAACGGGCGGCTCTCCGACATCGCGGTGGAGCGCGTGCTCGGCAAGGAGCGCCTCGAGGGCGCATCCCTGGCCGTGGCCTACGAGAACGGCGGCCTCGTCATGAAGGGGGACGGGCGCATCGGCGGCACGCAAGCGGGGATCGAGGTGCGCCAGCCCAAGGGCGCGCCGGGCGAGGCGGTCGTGAGCATGACCCTTGACGAGGCGGCGCGGGCCCGGCGCGGGATGACCCTGGGATCCCAGCTCGCCGGGCCGGTTTCGGTCCGGGTGGTGGCGCCGCTCGCCAAGGGTCCCAAGGGCGGCCCGCCGCGGGTCGAGGTCGACCTGACCAAGGCGGCGATCGACGATCTCGTGCCGGGCTGGACCAAGCCCGCCGGGCGGCCCGGGCGCCTGTCCTTCTCCTGGAGCGAGACCGCGCCCGACATCCGCGACCTGCAGATCGAGGCGGGAGCGCTGCAGATCCGCGGCACCGCGACCACCGGTGCCGAGGGAGCGCTGGAGAAGCTTGACCTCGCCACCTTCAAGCTGTCGCCCGGGGACGACCTGCGCCTCCAGATGGAACGGGCCGGGAGCGTCCACCGGGTCACCGTGCGGGGCAACACGGCCGACTCCCGGCCGTTCCTGCGCTACCTGCGCGAGCCCGCCGCGCCGGCGCGGGGCGGTGCCGCCTCGCAGTCGCCCGGCCGGGACCTCGACCTCGACGTCCAGGTCAACATCCTCACGGGGCACAACGACGAGGCCCTGACCCGCACGTCCCTGAAGGCGAGCGTGCGCGGGCGGGAATTGCGCGACGTCGAGTTCAACGGTCGCTTCACGGGCGCCGCGGTCGCGGGGCGGACCACGCGGCAGAACGGGGCTCCCCTCTTCATGCTCCAGACCGGGGACGCGGGCGCCACCCTGCGCTTCCTCGACCTCTACGGGCGCATGGTCGGCGGCGACGCCCAGTTCCAGATCGGCCTGGGTGGAGCGCGCCAGGCCGGGGCGCTGCGCCTGCGCAACTTCGTCCTGCGCAACGAGCCGGCCCTGGCGCGCATCATCACGCAGCAGCCCCAGAGCGCAAGCGCCGGCCAGGAGGCGAGCGGCAACGCACCGGTGGCGCCGCTCAACGCTAGCGAGGTGGCCTTCGCCCGCGCCCGCGCCGATTTCGTCCGCACCGGCACGCGCATCGACCTGCGGGACACGGCGATCTCGGGGGCGCAGGTCGGCTTCACCCTGTCCGGCTGGTACGATCCCGGCCGCGACGCCCTGGACATCGCGGGAACCTTCGTGCCCGCCTACGGCCTCAACAACGTGTTCGCGCAGGTGCCCATCATCGGGCCGATCCTCGGGGGCGGCTCCAACGAGGGCCTGTTCGGGGTCAACTTCCGCGTGGCCGGCAAGGCGAGCGCGCCGACGCTGACCGTCAACCCGCTCTCCGCCATCGCGCCCGGCATCTTCCGCAAGCTTTTCGGCGCGGGCTCCAGCGAGCCCAATGCCGCGCTGCCGCCGCTCCCTGAGCGCTGAGCGATTGCCCGCTGCCTGGCGCGGTCGCATCCTGCGCGAGCCGACGCGAGCCCGTCATGAACTCAAGTCCTCCAGACGACGCCGCCCACACCGCCTGGTCCGATCCGGGGAGCCATGCCCCGCGCCTGCGCGAGCTGCCGGGAGATGCCGCGGCCCTACCCTCAGCGCTGGAGGGGCTGGTGAGCCACTTCAACGTGGCCCGCGCGCTCGGCCGGCCCATGGCGCCCGATGCCGAGCGCGACCGCCTCGCCCGGGGCACCGCCCGCATCCTCGACATCCTGTTCGCCCGCGATCCTCGTCCGCTGACGCAGGCACGGGAGCCCGCCGCCCGGTTCCACGGCAATTGCCGGGACTTTGCCCTCCTCTCGGCGGCGGTCCTGCGGGCCCACGGCATCCCGGCGCGGGTCCGCGTCGGCTTCGCGAGCTACCTCGCGCCCGGCCGGTGGGAAGACCACTGGATCTGCGAGCATTGGACCGGCACCCGCTTCGCGCGCCTCGACGCCCAACTCGGCCCGGGCGCCCGCGCCCATCTCGACGTGACCTTCGATGTCGCCGACCTGCCCGACGAGGCCTTCCGCACGGCGCCCGCGATCTGGCGGGCGATCCGGGCCGGGACCCTGGACGCGGGGATCTGCGGGATCTCCTTCGCGGGGGTCTATGGCGGCTGGTTCGTCGCGAAATCGGTTCTCGCCGACGCCGCCGCGCTCGCCGGGATCGAAACGCTGGCGAGCGAGGGCTGGGGGCCGGGATTGGCCTGGGGGCGCGAGCGCCGGGTCCCGGAGGACGAGGCTCGCGCGCTCGACGCGCTCGCGGCCGAGCTCGACCCCGCGCCCCGGACCCGCGCGGCCGCTCGAGGGGTGCTCGCGCGCCATGATTGGGCGAGGCCCACGCCGACCGTGGTCAACTGGCTCCTCGATCGGCCGCTCGAGGCCGCGCTGGAGCCGTGATCCGCCTCAGACGGGGCGCACGAGCACGTGCTTCTTCCTGCCGAAGGAGAGCTTGATCACGCCCTCGGGCGTCAGGTCGGCGGAGGAGAGCGTCGCGCGCTCGTCCGTCACCACCGTGTCGTTGACCCTCAGGCCCCCGCTCTTCACCTGGCGGCGCGCCTCGCTCGTCGAGGGCACGAGGCCCGCGACCTCGGGGCCGAAGGCCGCGAGCACGCCCAGTCCCCCCTGGAGCGTGGATGTCGCGACCTCCACGGTGGGGAGCGTCTGCGCCACCGCGCCCTGCTCGAAGGTCTGGCGCGCGGTCTCGGCGGCACCGTCGGCGGCCGTGCGCCCGTGCAGGAGCGCGGTCGCCTCGGTGGCCAGCACCTTCTTGGCCTCGTTGATCTCCGCGCCTCGGAGCGCGGCGAGACGGCGAATCTCGTCCATGGGCAGGGTCGTGAAGAGCTTGAGGAAGCGCTCCACGTCGGCGTCCTCGGTGTTGCGCCAGAACTGCCAGTACTCGTAGGGGCTGACGCGCTCGGCGTTCAGCCACACCGCGCCGGAGGCGGTCTTGCCCATCTTCGCGCCGGAGGCGGTGGTGATCAGGGGCGTG
>DASPJU010000376.1:0-8831 GCA_035628475.1 Salinarimonas sp.
TCGCGCCGGCCGCGCCGGCGCCGACCGCGATGCACAGCACCGCGACCGCCGCCAGGAACGGGTGCAGATGGCCCGGCGCCAGATAGAGGCCGACGAAGCCGGTGAAGACGACGAGGCTCATCACCCGCGGCTTCAGGAGCGCGACATAGTCCGCAACGGCCGCGCCGCCCAAGCGGGCGGCGCGCGTCGCGGCGAGATGGTCGGCCGAGAGGTCGGTCACCTTACTTGATCACCGGGAGTTCGTTGTAGGTGTGGAACGGCGGCGGCGAGGACAGATGCCATTCGAGCGTCGTCGCACCTTCGCCCCACGGATTGCCCACGGCCTGGCGGCCGCTGCGGATCGCCCAGATCGCCATCACCACGAAGAAGAGCGTCGCAGCGAAGGAGATGTAGGAGCCGATCGAGCTGACCAGATTCCAGCCGGCGAAGGCGTCCGGATAGTCCGGGATGCGGCGCGGCATGCCGGCGAGGCCGAGGAAATGCTGCGGGAAGAATGTCAGGTTGACGCCGATGAACGTCGTCCAGAAGTGCAGCTTGCCGATCGCCTCGGGGAACATGCGGCCCGACATCTTGCCGATCCAGTAGTAGAAGCCGGCGAAGATGGCGAACACGGCGCCCAAGCTCAGCACGTAGTGGAAGTGCGCCACCACGTAATAGGTGTCGTGCAGCGCCACATCGACGCCAGTGTTGGCCAGCACCACGCCGGTCACGCCGCCGACGGTGAACAGGAAGATGAAGCCCAGCGCCCACAGCATCGGGGTGCGGAAGTCGATCGAGCCGCCCCACATGGTGGCGATCCACGAGAAGATCTTCACGCCCGTGGGCACCGCGATCACCATGGTGGCGAAGACGAAGTAGGCCTGTGTCTGGAGCGACAGACCCACCGTGTACATGTGGTGCGCCCACACCACGAAGCCCACGACGCCGATGGCGACCATCGCGTAGACCATGCCGAGATAGCCGAAGATGGGCTTCTTGGAGAAGGTCGAGACGATGTGGCTCACGATGCCGAAGGCCGGCAGGATCATGATGTAGACCTCCGGGTGCCCGAAGAACCAGAAGAGGTGCTGGTACAGGACCGGATCGCCGCCGCCCGCCGGGTCGAAGAACGTCGTCCCGAAGTTGCGGTCGGTGAGCAGCATCGTGATCGCGCCGGCGAGCACGGGGAGCGACAGGAGCAGGAGGAAGGCGGTCACGAGCATCGACCAGGCGAAGAGCGGCATCTTGTGCAGCGTCATGCCCGGGGCGCGCATGTTGAGGATCGTGGTGATGAAGTTGATCGCGCCCAGGATCGAGGCCGCGCCCGCGAGGTGGAGCGACAGGATCGCGAAGTCGAGGGCGGGGCCCGGATGGCCGATGGTCGACAGGGGCGGGTAGACCGTCCAGCCGCCGCCGAAGCCGAGCGAGCCCGGCGCGCCCTCGACGAAGAGGGAGAGCACGAGCAGCGCGAAGGCCGAGACGGTGAGCCAGAACGAGATGTTGTTCATGCGCGGGAACGCCATGTCGGGCGCGCCGATCATGAGGGGCACGAACCAGTTGCCGAAGCCGCCGATCAGCGCCGGCATCACCATGAAGAACACCATGATGAGGCCGTGGCCCGTGACGAACACGTTGTAGGCCTGCGGGTTCGAGAACCACTGCATCCCGGGCTGCTGGAGCTCGAGGCGGATGCCGATGGACAGGGCGGCGCCGACCAGACCCGCGGTGAACGCGAAGATCAAGTATAGCGTGCCGATGTCCTTGTGGTTGGTGGAATAGACCCACCGGCGCCACCCGGTCGGGGTGGCGTGGTCGTCCGCGTGGGCGGCGTGGGAGATGGTGGCCATGAGAGGTTGACCTTCGTTCCTTGTCGGCGGATCAGCGGGCGGCGGCGAGCTTGTTGTCGCCCGACCCGTCAACCGCAGCGAACTTCTTCTTGGATTCCTCGATCCAGGCGGCGTAGGCGGCGTCGCTCACCACGCGAACCTGGATCGGCATGTAGGGATGGCCGTTGCCGCACAGCTCCGAGCACTGCCCGTAATAGATGCCCTCGCGGGTGGCCCGGAACCAGGTCTCGTTGAGGCGGCCCGGCACCGCGTCGAGGCGGATGCCGAAGGAGGGCACCGCGAAGTTGTGCAGCACGTCGGCGGCCGTGATCTGCACCTTCACGATCTTGTTCACGGGCACCACGACCTCGTTGTCGACCGCGAGCAGGCGCGGCTGGCCCGGCTTGAGCTGGTCGTCGGGGATCATGTTCGACTCGAAGCGGAAGCCGCCCTGGTCGGCCGGGTACTCGTAGGACCAGTACCAGGCATGCCCCGTGGCCTTCACGACGATGTCGGCCTGCGGGATCGTGAGCTGCTCGCGCAGGATCCGGAAGGAGGGGATCGAGATGCCCACCAGGATGAGGACCGGGATCACGGTCCAGGCCACCTCGATCCAGGTGTGGTGGGTGGTCTTGGACGGGACCGGGTTGGCCTTCTCGTTGAACTTCCAGCACACGTAGACGAGCAGGAAGAGCACGAAGAGCGAGATCGCCGTGATGAGCCACAGGAGCAGGTTGTGGAACGAGACCACGTCCTGCGCGATGTTGGTCACGGGGGTCTGGAAGTTCATCTGCCAGGGCGCGGGCTGGCCGGTCTGCGCGACGGCGCCGCCGCCGGAGGCCAGCATGAGCGCGGCGCCCGCGAGCGCCGTTCGAAGTCCTGCCCGATCGATCCGCATGATCCGTCCGTTCCTGTGTGGCCAAAACCCCCGGGACGCGGCCTCGGCCGGATCGCGCGAGGCATGGTCGCTGCGGTTTGCCATTGATGGGCGTCAAAAATCACAATGCGCGCCCAAGCGCAATGTCTCCTGCGTCGCACTCCGGTGCGTCATGGGGCGCGCCGCCCCCGCCTCGCTTGACACGCCCGCCGGCCCATGGTCCCAACCGGGCGGATTTTGGGAACACGGGCGCCCGCGGGGCGGGCGTCCGCGCGGGAAGGGATCGGGATGGCGGCCAGCCCCACACGACGCATCGCCGGCGCGGCGCTCGCGCTGCTGGCCCTCGCGGCTCCCGGCGGCGCCCTGGCGCAGGGCGCCGTGCGCTCCACCTTCGGCGACTGGCAGATCCGCTGCGAGCAGCCCGCCGGCGCCCAGTCCGAGCAATGCGCGGTCTACCAGAACATCGTGGCCGAGGACCGGCCCAACCTGTCGCTCCTCGTGATCGCGCTGCGCACCGCCGACAAGAAGAGCCAGCTGCTGCGCGTCGTCGCCCCCCTAGGCGTGCTCCTGCCCTCGGGCTTGGGCCTGCGCATCGACCAGGCCGACATCGGCCGCGCGGCCTTCATGCGTTGCGTCGCCACGGGCTGCATCGCCGAGGCCGTGATCGACGACAAGCTCGCCGAGCAGCTGCGCACGGGCCAGCAGGCGACCTTCATCGTCTTCCAGACCCCCGAGGAGGGCATCGGCATCCCGGTCTCCCTCTCCGGCTTCGGCCAGGCCTTCGACAGCCTGCCGAAATAGGGCGCCCGTCCTTCGCGGGATGGCGGGGCGCGCTCCGCCGATTCGCCGCGCCCGCCATCGACAGCGCGCCCAGTCCCGCTTAAAGAGCGGTCAACCAGTGCATCGACGGGGGCAGACGGACATGATCAGGGCGATCGTCGCGGCGGGCATCGTGGCGGGGCTCGCGGGGTGCACCACCGCCCCGGGGCGCGAGGGGGGCGGCAGCGTCCTGGGCAACCTCTTCATGTATGGCGGCACCACCGTGCCGCCGGCCGCGCCCCGCGTCGTCGAGGACATCGACTGCCCCTCCGTCGACGTCAGCGACGCGGCGATCCGCTCCTATGCGGGCGGGCGCCAGGGCCAGTACGAGGCCCTTCGCCACCAGATCAGCATCGCCAACGTGGCGCGCGAATGCGCGGTGCAGGACGACGGCTCGATCCGGGTGCGGGTCGGCGTCCAGGGCCGGGTGCTCATCGGCCCCGCGGGCGGCTCGGGCGGGCGCTTCGACGCCCCCGTCACCGTGGTGGTGCGCTCCAACGCGGCGGTCTTCGCCAGCCGGGCGCGGCGCGTCGCGGTCTCGGTGCCCGCCGGCGAGACGGGCGCCGACTTCACGGCGGTCGAGGACGCCATCACGGTCCCGGCCTCGGTCGGCGACAATTTCGAGATCCTCGTGGGCCTGGGCACGCAGGCGGCGGCGCCCCGCCAGGCCCGCCGGCGCTAGGGTCGAACGGAAAAGGCGCGGCGCGCCAGGCCGGGATAGAGCGCCGCCTGACCCAGGCCGCGCGCGCCCAGGAAGGTCAGGAAGGCGCCCCACAGGGCCGCGTTGCCCCAGCCGCCCCCGGCCCAGAGCACGCCCGCGAAGACCGCGAGGGCGGCGAGCATGAGGTCGCGCATGGCCCGGGTCCAGGTCGCCCCGATATAGATGCCGTCGAAGGCGAAGGCGGCGGCGCCGACCAGCGGCGTCAGCGCCGCGAAGACCAGGAAGCCGCGGGCGAGCTCCCGCACCTCCGGATTCGTCGAGACGAGGTCGACGAAGAGGCCGCCCCCGGCGAGGAAGAGGGCCGAGAGGCCGGCCCCGAAGCCGAGGCTCCAGCCCACGGCGAGCCGCACGGCGCGCCGGAACGCGTCCTCCCGCCGCGCGCCGATCGCCTGGCCGCACAGGGTCTCGGCGGCGGTGGCGAAACCGTCCAGGAAATAGCCCCCGATCAGGAACATGTTGTAGAGCACGGCATTGGCCGCGAGCGTCGCGTCGCCCGCCCGGGCGCCGACCCCCGTGAAGATCGCGAAGGCCGCGAGCAGCGCCACGGTGCGGATCATGATGTCGCGGTTGACCGCGATGGTGCGCGCCATGGCCTCGCGCCGCAGCACCTCGGGCAGCGGCACCCGCCAGGGGCGCGAGCCGAGGCGGCGCAGGACGAGAAGGCCCAGGGCGAGCCCCGCCGCCTCGGCCAGCACGGTCCCCAGCGCCGCCCCGGCGACGCCCAGGCCCAGCCCCATCACGAAGAGGAGGGTCAGGGCGATGTTGGCGAGGTTGATCCCGACCTGGACCAGGAAGCCCAGATCCGTGCGGCCCCGCCCGACGATGGAGCCGAAGGCGGCGTAGTTGGCGAGCGTGATCGGCGCGGCCCAGATCCGGATCCCGTAATAGTCCGCGAGCGCCCCCGTCACGGCCTCGCTCGCCCCCGAGAGGCGGAAGGCGATCGCCTCGATCGGCGCCTGCAGCGCCACGATGGCGAGCCCCGCGGCCAGGCCCACGGCCAGCGCCCGGGCGAGCGCCCGGTCGACCTCCGCGCCGTCGCCCGCGCCCACCGCCTGCGCGGTGAGCCCGGCGGTGCCCATCCTGAGCGCGCCGAAGCTCCAGAACAGGAAGTCGAAGATCACGGCGCCGAGCGCCACGGCGCCGAGCAGGTGCGCCTCGCCCAGCCGCCCGATCACCGTCGCGTCGACGAGGCCCAGGAGCGGCGTCGTCACGTGCGAGAGCGTCATGGGCAGCGCGATGGCGAGCATGCGCCGGTGGGTCGGGGGCGCGAGGCCGCCCGCGGGCGGTCCGCTCACGGGCGGCGGCTGGCCAGCAGGCGCGACAGGAACCAGAGCGGCACGACGATCACGGCGCCGTAGGCGAGCCAGCGGCCCACCTGCTCCACGGTCTCGAGGCTCAGGCCGAGCACCGAGCGCACGAGCCGCGTCACGCCCTCGATCAGGCCCGCGGGCGTGACGTCGAGGAGCGCCATGAAGGCGCCGACGAGGAGCGACAGGAAGACGAGCTTCACCAGGACCGCGCCCGGCGAGCCGCCCAGGAAGCGCTGCAGGTTCGAACCCATGGGGACCCCGTTCCCGCGCCCCTGGACCGGGGCGCCGCTGGGGCGTTACATCGCAATCCCCGTCCCGCTTGGCAACCTCCGCCGAGGCCCCCGTGCTCGATCCCGCCGCCTTCGACCCCGCTAGAGTGGACGCCGAGACCCGCGCCCTCAACGCCGAGATCGTGGCCAAGCTCTCGGAGCTGCCCGATCCGTGGTCCGTGCCCCTCGAGGTGGTGCGCGAGCGCCGCCGGCAGGGCCTGGGGCCGTTCCCGCCCATGGCCCGCAGCGCCCGCGCCCGCGCGATCTCCATCCCCGGGCCCGCGGGCGACATCCCGGCCAGGGTCGTGGCGCCGCAGCGGCCCCGCGGCGTCTATCTCCACGTCCATGGCGGCGGCTGGACCTGGGGCTCGGCGGAGGAGCAGGACCCCTGGCTCGACCGGCTGGCGGACCGGTGCGGCCTGGCCTGCGTCTCCATCGAGTACCGGCTGGCGCCGGAGCATCCCCATCCGGCCGCCGCCGACGACTGCGAGGCCGCGGCCCTGTGGCTCCTGCGCGAGGGCGCCGCCGCGCTCGGCGCCGAGCGCCTCGTCATCGGAGGCGAGTCGGCGGGGGCGCACCTGTCCCTCGTCACCCTGCTGCGCCTGCGCGACCGGCACGGGCTCGCGACGGTCCTGGGCGCGAACCTGTTCGCGGGCTGCTACGACCTGGGGCTCACGCCCTCGGCCGCGACCTGGGGCCCCGAGAAGCTCGTCCTCAACACGCGCGACATAGGCCGATTCGCCGACAACCTGTGCGGGGCGGGCCTCGACCGCCGCGATCCGGACGTCTCGCCGCTCTACGCGGATCTCGCCGGCCTGCCGCCGCTCCTCGTCTCGGTCGGCACCCGCGACCCGCTCCTCGACGACAGCCTGTTCCTCGCCGCGCGGGTGACGGCCGCCCGCGGACGGGCCGAGCTCGCCCTGTGGCCCGGCGGCGCCCACGTCTTCCACCGCTTTCCCGGCGCGCTCTCCGAGCGGGCGCTCGCCCGCATCGACGACTTCATGAACGGCGTGCTGGGCTGACCCCCTCCGGGATCGCCCCGATCCGGCGATCGATCCCGATCGAGGCCCCACGGGGCGGGGCCCTCAGGTGTCGACCGAAAGGTCGAGCCCCCGTCGTGATCGACGCCCTCTCCGACGACCCCCTCCCATCCGGGAGCGGGAAGGCCTCGCACAAACCGCGTGCGCGTGTCCCCCGCTCCCGCTATGACCGGGGCGCCTTGTCCCGCCTCGTCCCTCTCCAAGCCCTGCGCGCCGTCGCGGCCCTGATGGTCGCGGGCCAGCACGCGCTTCACGACGCGGGCCTCCTCGCCGAGCGCCTCGGCCTCGCCTTCGTGCCCGCGAGCCGGACCGGGCAGGCGGGCGTCGACATCTTCTTCGTGATCTCCGGCTTCGTGATGGTCCACGCCTCGCGCGGCCTGTTCGGCGAGCCGGGCGCCGCGCGGATCTTCCTCGCCCGGCGGATCGCCCGGGTGGTGCCGCTCTACTGGCTCGTCACCACCCTCTATCTCGCCGTCGCGATCGTGGCGCCCGCTCTTCTCAACGGCGCGGTCCTCGACCCGCTCTTCGTCGCCGCGTCCTACGCGTTCTGGCCCATGGCGGGGCCGGACGGGTTCGCGCAGCCGCTCTATTCGCTGGGGTGGACGCTCAACTACGAGATGGCGTTCTACGCGCTCTTCGCCCTGGCGATCCCCTTCGCGCGGGACCGCGCCGTGGCGGGGCTGATCGCGGCGCTCCTCGCCCTCGTGATGCTGGGCCGGCTCCTCCCCTTGCGGCTCCCGCTCTCGTTCTGGACCGATCCGATCGTGCTCGAATTCGCCGCCGGGATGGCGCTGGGCCTCGCGCGGGCGCACGGCCTGCGCCTGGGCTCCGGGGTCCGGGCGGCGCTGGCGGGCCTCGCCGTCGGCGCCCTGGTCCTCGACGTCGCCTTCGTGCCCGAGGTCCCCCGGATCGTCGCCTACGGCATCCCGGCGGCGCTGCTCGTGGCCGCGGCCGGGTTGGGCGCGGCGGGCGGGCGGCCGGGCCGGCTCGCCCTTCTCGGCGAGCACCTGGGCGACGCGTCTTACGCCCTCTACCTCGTCCATCCCTTCGCGATCCGGCCGCTGGGCCTGGCGGCCGGCGCGGCGGGGGTCGTGGGGCCGTGGAGCTTCCTGGTCCTGGCCCTCGCGGCGGCGCTCGTCGCCTCGCTCGTGGTCCACCGATGGGTGGAACGGCCCCTCACGGGGGCCGCGCGGCGGGCGTTGCGGGTGTGAGCGACCACCCATGGCGGGGCGGGCGCGGCCCTAAGCTGCCCCCTGATGGCACGCCTCAGCGGGCCCGCACCTTGGCCCGCGAGCGGTGGCGGGCGAGCGACTCGCGTAAGGGGAGGCGCTCGGGGATCAGCGAGAGGTCCTCGATCAGGCCGATCGACCCGTCGGCGAGCAGGCCCCGCAGCTGCGCCGTGATGGTCCAGCCCTCGGCGGGGCCGCCCTTGATGTCGAACAGGTGGTAGCCCGCCCGGTGGGTGATGGTGCCCCCGCGCGAGGAGGCCGAGGGCGCGCCGATCACGGGGACGGGCTTGTCCGGCCCCATCACGGTGGCGACGGAGCCGATGTGATTGTGCCCGTGCACCACGAGCTCGGCGCCGGTCTTGGCGATCATGGCCTCGAAGGCGCGCGAATCGGTGAGGTTGCGGCCCGCCGTGGCGCCCGCGACATGGGGCGGGTGGTGGATCATCACCACGCGGCACAGGCCCTCGGCGCCGAGCGTCGCCAGGACCTCCTGGGTCTCGGCCATCTGGCGGCGCCCCATGCGCCCGCTCGCCACGAAGGGCGCGGTGGGGATCGCCGAGGACAGGCCGACGAGCGCCACGGGCCCCCTCCGGCGCACGTAGGGAAAGCGCCCGCGCACCCCGGAATCGTCCGTCGTGAAGTCGGCGCAGACCGCGAGCAGCCCCTCCAGCGCCCCGTCGATATAGGCGTCGTGGTTGCCGGGCACGAAGCTCACCTGGTCCGACGTCCCCAGGCTGTCGAGGAAGACCTTGGCGGTGGTC
>DASPJU010000377.1:0-4395 GCA_035628475.1 Salinarimonas sp.
TTCTGGCGGAGGCCGCCGCCGGTTCGCGCGGCGAGGATCCCCGCAGCGACGACGAGATCGTCGGATATAACGACCAGGGCCATTTCGGCTGATGGTCGTCGATACCTCCGCCCTCGTCGCCATCTTCCGGAGCGAGCCCGAGGCCGAGCGCTTCGTCGACCTGATCGACCGCGCCGAGACGGCTCTGATTTCGAGCGTCACCGTCGTGGAGAGCCTCATGATCCTGTGCGGCCGCGACGGCGTCCCGCGCGCCGCCGCCGAGGCGTTCATCGAGGCGCTGGGCCTCGCGGTCGAGCCCGTCGACGAGGCGCAGCGACGGGCCGCCGCCGACGCTCATTTCGCCTTCGGCCGCGGCCGCCATCCTGCGGGCCTCAGTTTCGGCGACTGCTTCTCCTACGCCCTCGCCAGGGCGCGCGGCCTGCCGCTCCTGTTCAAGGGTGACGATTTCGCCAGGACCGATATCGTGCCGGCCTGGCAGCCGTGAGGGCACACCCTTGAGCGATCTGTTTCCCGGCTTCGAGGCCCACTGGATCGACACCCGGGCGGGTCGCATCTTCGCCCGCAGCGCCGGGGAGGGACCGCCCCTCCTGCTCCTGCACGGCTTCCCCCAGACGGGGGCCTGCTGGCACCGGATCGCCCCGGCGCTCGCGCGCACCCACCGGGTCGTGGTCATGGACCTGCGCGGCTACGGCTGGTCGAGCGCGCCGCGGGGCGACCCACGGCACGAGACCTATGCCAAGCGCGCCATGGGCGAGGACGCGGTCGCGGTCATGGAACGGCTCGGGGCGGTGCGCTTCGCCCTCGTCGGGCACGATCGCGGCGCGCGGGTGGGCTATCGGCTCGCCCTCGACCATCCGGGTCGGGTGGAGCGCCTGGCGCTCCTCGACATCCTGCCCACCGCCCATGTCTGGAGCCAGATCCGCGCCGGAACCATCCCCGGGGCCCACTGGGCCTATCTCTCGCAGGCGGCGCCGATACCGGAGGAGGAGATCGGCCGCGACCCGACCCCCTACTTCGAGGGGCTGATGGCGAAGTGGACGCTTGCCGGCACCCTCGACCCCTTCGATCCGCGGGCGCTTCGCGCCTACCGCGACGGCTGCAACGAGCCCACCCGCATCCACGCCTTCTGCGAGGACTACAGGGCCGGGGCGACCCGGGACGTGGAAGCGGACGAGGCCGACCTCGCGGCCGCGCGAACGATCGGCTGCCCGACCTTCGTGGCCTGGGGCGACTTCTTCCTCACGGGCCAAAGCCCGGAAACGCCGCTGGACGTATGGCGCCGGACCTTCGCGCCGGGCGCGACGGGGGCCAAGATCGCGGGTGCCGGCCATTTCCTCCCGGAGGAGAACCCGGATGGGCTGCTGGCGGCCCTGGAGCCCTTCCTCGCCGCGTGAGCGCCGTCGGAGCGCGCGATCCGGAACGACGGGGCCGCTCCGAGACACGCGAACGGCCGCCCGGGGGCGGCCGCTGCGAGGCAATGGGACGAAGCTCAGCCGTTCAGCTTGCGCCGGACGTCGCCCAGGCTGCGGGTCAAGAGCTCCTCGCCGGCGGGGCCGCGCAGCTCCGCGCGCAGCACGGTCTCGGCGGCGCGCACGGCGGCATCCGCCGCCGCGGCGCGGACCTCGGCCATGGCCTGAGTCTCGGCCTGGGCGATCTTGGCCTCGGCGGCGGCGGTGCGGCGGCGGACGAACTCGGTGGTGCGCTCCTGGGCGTCGCGGTTCATCCGCTCGGCCTCCTCGCGGGCGGCCGTGACGATCGCGGCGGCCTCCGACTCGGCGGCGGCGCGCTTTGTCGCGAACTCGCGCAGCAGCGCCTCGGCGTCCTCGCGAAGCCGGCGGGCCTCGGCCAGCTCGTCGGCGATCCGCGTCGAGCGCGCGTCCAGCGACGCCGCGACGGTGCGGTGCACCCCGTAATAGGCCAGGATGGCGAAGAAGAGGACGAAGGAGACGCCGACCCAGAAGGTGGGATTGGAGAGCATGGGTGGGCTCCTGTCAGCGGGGCTGGGCGTCGAGGGCCTGCTCGACGGCCGCCGGTGCCGGCGCGCGCCCGGTGAGGCGCTCGACGATGGCGGTGGCGGCGTCGGCCGCGATGGCGCGGACGTTGCCCATGGCCTGGGCCTTGCGCTCCGCGATGGCGGCCTCGGAGGCGGCGAGCCGCCCGGCGAGCTCGGCCTCCAGCGCCTTGCGGCGGGTGTCGGTCTCGGCCGCGAGGGTGTCGCGGGTCTGCTGCGCGAGCCCCTGGGCGCGGGCCCGAGCCTCGGCGAGCGCCGTCTCGTAGGCGGTGCCCGCCTCCTCGGCCTGGCGCTTGGCGCCGGCCGCCGCGTCGAGGTCGCGGGCGAGCGTGGTCTCGCGGGCCTCGATGATCCCGGTCAGGCGCGGCAGGACCACGCGCGACATCAGGACGTAGAGAGCCACGAAGGTGATGGTCAGCCAGAGGAGCTGGCCGGCGAAGGTCGAGGTCTCGAACGGCGGGAAGGCGACCGCTTGCGCGGGATCGGTTGCGGTGGTCTGCGCCGTCGCGTTCGTCCCACCAGGCGTGTTCTGCGTGGCCATGGCCGTTCCTGTGCGGTGTCTCTTGAAAGGGCAATGACGGCGGGGGTACCGCCGTCAGCCTCCCGTGGCGGGGACGGGACGCCCCCGCCGCCCGATCGACGATGCGATCAGGTGAAGAGCAGGACGAGGGCGACGACGAGGCAGAAGATGCCCAGGCCCTCGGCGAGCGCCGCGCCGATGAACGCGCGCGCGAACTGGCTGTCGGCCGCCGACGGGTTGCGCAGCGCGCCCGACAGGAAGTTGCCGAAGATGTTGCCCACGCCCATGGCGGCGAGGCCCATGCCGATGCAGGCCAGGCCAGCGCCGAGGAACTTGAAAGCGGTCGGATCCATCGTTGACTCCTTGAGGTCGATCGGGAGGGGAAGGGTTGCGAGCGCCGCAGGGCCTCAGTGGCCCGGATGCAGCGCGTCGTTGAGGTAGATGCAGGTCAGCACCGTGAAGACGTAGGCCTGCAGGAAGGCCACCAGGAACTCGAGCGCCGTCAGGGCCACCGCCATGATGAGGGGCAGGGGCGCGAGCACCGCCATCAGGCCGCCGGCGGCGCCGAGCGAGACCACGAAGCCGCCGAACACCTTGAGCGCGATGTGGCCCGCCAGCATGTTGGCGAAGAGCCGGAGCGAGAGCGAGATCGGCCGCGACAGGAACGAGATGACCTCGATCACGGTGATGAAGGGCAAGAGCCAGCCCGGCACGCCCGACGGCACGAAGAGGCCGAAGAAGTGGGTGCCGTGCTTCATGATCCCGTAGACCACCACCGTTCCGATGACGAGCATCGCCAGCGCGAAGGTGATGATGATGTGGCTCGTGACCGTGAAGAAGCCCGGCACCATGCCCAGCATGTTCATGGTGAGCACGAAGAGGAACAGCGTGAAGACGAGGGGGAAGAACTTCATCCCCTCCTGCCCCGTCGCGTCGCGCAGCGTGCCGGCCACGAAGTCGTGCAGCATCTCGGCCACCGACTGGCCGCGGTCCGGGACCAGGGCGCGGCGGCGCGTGGCGAGCAGCATGCCGCCGACGATGAGGCCGGCCGCCGCGATCATGAACAGCGACGAGTTCGTGAAGTTGATGACGGGGATGATCGGCTTGATCTGGAATTGTTCGATCGGGCTCGCCATGATCCGTCAGCCTGCCTTGTCTCGTTGCGGTCGTCCGGGCGGACGCGTCAGCTCTTGTCGTCGTACTTGGCCGGCTTCGCCAGGCCGGCCGCTCGCATCAGGTTGAGCATGCCGGCGAAGAAGCCGAGGATCAGGCAGACGATAAGCCCCCAGGGCCGCGTGCCGGCCAGCGCATCGACGAGATATCCGATCATGCCGCCCGCGAAGACCCCCGCGATGAACTCGGCCGAGAGGCGCATGGCCTGGCCGAGAGCACGGGAATCGGACGTCGCGCGGGGGCGAGGATCCTTCGTCTCGCTGCGATGGGCGCTCGCTTGATCGAGGCGCGTCTCGAGGGACTTGAGTCTCGCCGACAGGTCGGACTCGCCGGGGCTGGACGGCGTCCGACCGTCCCCACCGTTCCGCTGCGTTGGATCCGACATTGCGTCTCCTGTTGCGGTGCGGTGAGAAAGCCGGGAGCCACCCCCGAAAGCCGGGCGCACCATATTGACGGGCCCCCACCCTGTCAAGGCGGACCAGCAAATCCTCAAGCCCTTGTTTTCACTGTAGGATCGTCTTTTCGTGCATAGGATGGTGCATTGCACCATGCGCATGGCCCGGAGGCCTGCCCCGGCGCCCGGCGGCCCTGCTCGACCGTCTCGCCGCGCCTAGACGGCCTCGCGCAGGTCGGCGGCCTCCTCCAGGTCCACGGAGACGAGCTGGGAGACGCCGCGCTCGGCCATGGTGAC
>DASPJU010000378.1:0-2198 GCA_035628475.1 Salinarimonas sp.
ATCTGACCCAGCACCGACGTTCAGACCGTCCGCTTGCCGAGAGGCACCTTGACCCGCCCGAGCATACGCCATGGGCATGGCGATCGCCTGGCGCCCGGATCTGCAGCATCAGACGCCGCATCTGCCGTGCAGATCGAGCCCTCTGTCGGATAGTCGCAACCGCGACGGCAGCACGCTTCAGCTACTGATCATGCCTGGTCGCGCCTGCTCGTAGGCGTTCCCAGATCGGTTCGGCCGCTACGGCCTGCTGCCAGAGTTTCCACATCATGAGGGCGCCGATCACGGAAAACAGGAGCATCAGGACGTAGCCGACCGTGTCGCCAAGCTCGAAGATCCCGGCGATCGCCCACCCCGCCGCGACGGCGATGGCGAAGATCTCCGTTCCGACGAGGATCATGGCGCACACGATGGTCACGGCGTTTTTTCGATTTAGCATCTGTTCCCTTCCAACGGTCTTGGAGAGCTGAGCGAGCCCTACTTCGTCCACTTCCTGAGCGCGCTAGAGGCGCCCGTGGGCGCGTGGGCGCGGCGGCTCTTTGGAGCAGGCTCGATCGCCTGGGCGTCCATGGCCCGAAGCTTCTCCAGCATGGTTTTGGCGTTCTCCCGGATCGCCGGCTTTTCGTCCGGGTTCTCCAGGATGCGCTGCAAGCAGCGCATCAGATCTGCGGTCAAGTATCCCTCCCTCGCGGAGCGGGCACCTTGATCCGTGGATGACGCTCAACAGATCGGCGGGTGTCACTGGGTTCGAATCCGGCGCCGCGGAGCAGCGACCGGACATGGCGGGCATGCCTGCCGGCGCCCTAGGTCATCGGCTGACCATCGCTAGCCGCACGACCTAGGTACGTCCGCACTCGCTCACGGCAGGGCGGGGGTCACCCCGCCCTGTTTCTTTGATGAAGGGCCTGGTTGGGTGGGCCGCTCGGCGGCTCGGCAGCTCGGACCAGGAATCTGGGCCGGCGCGGTCGTGTCCCGTTGCGTGGTGTAGGAGCGCCGGTCCTCGGCAGGGTCCGAGGGTGATCAGGCGTCCAAGGCGGACAGCCTGCGGACGGGATCATCGCACGGTCGCGACCCGGGCGTTCATCGGCGATGGATCGGCGCCAAGTGGGCTCGTTGGTCGAGCAGTAAAGACGTGTACAGAACCGAAAGGCTCGGCAACCCCGGCAACATCACCCGCTCGGAAGCGTTAGGCGGTGTGGCGACAACGCCAACCCACATCGGATCAGTGGGCGCTCAAGCGGAGGTTGCCGATGCCTGCGCCATCATTCATGTTCGCAACCGGGATCGAGAACAGCATCCCGACGATCGACGGGGGCCGCACCCGCGTCGACCAGATGGAGGCCTGCGGCCACTACCGGCACTGGCGCGCAGATTTCGCGCTCGTGAAGGACCTCGGCATCCACTTCCTGCGCTACGGTCCGCCCCTGCATACGAGCTTCCTGGGGCCGGGCCGCTACGACTGGGACTTCGCCGACGCGACCTTCGGGACGCTGAAGGAGCTCGACATCGTCCCCATCGTGGATCTCTGCCACTTCGGCGTTCCCGACTGGATCGGCGACTTCCAGAACCCGGACTTTCCCGAGCTGTTCGCGGCCTATTGCGAGGCGTTCGCCCGACGCTTCCCGTGGGTCCAGCTCTACACGCCCGTCAACGAGATGTTCATCTGCGCCCAGTTCTCCGCCGCCTATGGCTGGTGGAACGAGCAACTGAGCTCCGACCAGGCCTTCGTCACGGCCCTCAAGCATATCGTGAAGGCGAATGTCCTCGCCATGTCGTGCATTCTCCAGGTCCGGCCCGACGCGATCTTCATCCAGAGCGAGTCCACGGAGTACTTCCACGCCGAGAATCCGGCCGCGATCCGGCCCGCGGAGATCATGAACGCGCGTCGCTTCCTGTCGCTCGACCTCAACTACGGACAGCGGGTCGACTCGCAGATGTACGAGTACCTCATGGACAGCGGCATGACGCGGGAGGAGTACCATTTCTTCCTCGACCGCTCGTCGCTTCGCCACCACTGCATCATGGGGAACGACTACTACGTCACGAACGAGCACCTCGTCCACGCGGATGGGAGCACGCGGGCGTCGGGCGAGGTGTTCGGGTATGACGAGATCACGTGGCACTACTACGACCGGTACCACCTGCCCGTGATGCACACGGAAACGAACCTGCGCGAGGGATCGAAAGGTGACGAGGCGGCC
>DASPJU010000379.1:0-3579 GCA_035628475.1 Salinarimonas sp.
GACCGACCGCGAGGCCGTGCGCGTGCTCATCGCGGGCGCCGGCTACACCCCGGCGGAGGCCGCCTTCGCCTGACGAGGCGCGGGATCCCGCTACAGGATCCCGCGCCGCCACCATGTGCCCGGAGGGCAACCATGCAGAACCATAATCATCACAGGCACGCCGCCCATGCGGCCGCGGCCTCGCCCCCCAACCTGAACCGCCTGGCCTTCAGCGCCACCGTGCACTGCCTTACGGGCTGCGCCATCGGCGAGGTCCTTGGCATGGTGATCGGCACTGCGCTCGGTTGGAGCGCCGGCGCCACCATCGCGCTCGCGGTCGGGCTCGCGTTCCTGTTCGGCTACGCGCTCACCATGCTGCCGCTCCTGCGCAGCGGCATGGCGTTCGGTGCGGCGCTCGGCTTGGCGCTGGCCGCCGACACGGCCTCGATCACCATCATGGAGATCGTCGACAACGGGATCATGCTCGCGATCCCGGGCGCCATGGACGCGCCGCTGTCGAGCCCCCTCTTCTGGGGCAGCCTCGCGGTCGCGCTGCTCATTGCCGGCGCATTCGCCTACCCGGTCAACCGCTGGCTCATCGCCCGGGGCCGGGGACACTCCGTCGTCCACGCCCATCACGGACATCATTGAAGGAGAGCTCCGATGAGAGCCCATCTCGTCCTCGCCGCTGCGCTGCTCGCCTCCGGCGCTGCCTTTGCCCACCCGTCGGGGCACGATCACGACCATGGCGCCGAGACGGCGTACGGGCGTCCAGGCGATCCCGCCAAGGGCGGACGTGTCATTCAGGTGCTGATGACCGAGACCGACGTCGGCATGGCGTTCACGCCGGCCCGCATCGAGGTCGACCGGGGCGAGCAGGTCCGGTTCGTCCTACGGAACCGGGGCGAGCTCGACCACGAACTCGTCATCGGCACGGTCTAGGAGAACCTCCGCCATGCCGCCGAGATGGCCGAACACCCGGACATGGAGCACGAGGACCCCAACGCGAAGCGGCTCAAGCCGGGCGCGTCGGGGGTTCTGACTTGGCAGTTCACGAAGCCGGGCACCTTCGAGTACGCTTGCCTGATCCCGGGTCACCGCGAGGCGGGCATGGTCGGGACGGCGGTCGTTAACTGATCCCTCACCCGCAGCCTTGAAGGATAGCGCCGGAACACCATGTCGCAGTCGGGGACGAGATCTTTAGCAACCCCATCCGCTTCGGGTAGTTTCCCGCCCAGGAGAACCGAATCCGTGCACGCCGTCTGGACCAGACTTCGACGTTTCGTCGCGAGCGCCATGCTCGTGGCGATGGTGTCGTTCGTCTTCCACGGCAGCGCCATGGCCGGGATGCACCAGCATGGCCCTGCGGCGGCCTCCGACTGCGGCTCCCATGCCTCCGCCAAGGGCCACGTGCACTCCGATGGCACCCATCACCATCATGCCGCCCACGTGCATGATGGTGGCGATGTCCTCGCCCAGGGCGATCACCATGATGGCGGCGGGAGCGCATCGTCAGAGCCCTGCTGCGGCAGCATGTGCTCCATCGCGATCTCGGCACGGGCCCCCGAGACGTCCTGGGCTCCCGTGGCCGCCCCGGTCGAGCTGATGCCCGAGCTTCCGGGCCGCCCGGACAATCGCCCCGACGGCCTCAAGCGGCCACCAAGAACCCCCGACATCGCATGATCGGGTGACCGGCACGAGCCGCGTCGCCCGCGACGCCATGCTCATGTCCGGGGTTCACCCATGTCGACGCGTACACACGGCGCCCTGCGCCGCCTCTCCGCCATCTTTGCCGGCATCGTTCTCGCCATCGGCCTCGTTTCCGCCAGCGCGGCGCACGAGGGCCACGATCACGGCTCTCCCCCGGCCGCGGCGCCGACCACCGGTTCGCCGCGCGTGGCGCTCCATTCCGACGCCTACGAGCTCGTCGGCATCCTGCGCGAGGGCCGGCTCGCCCTCTACCTCGACCGCTACGCCACGAACGAGCCCGTTCCCGACGCCAAGATCGCTGTGACGCTCGGCGGCGACGAGGACGTCGAGGCGTCGCCCACGCCCGACGGCACCTACACCGTCGCCTCCGGCAAGCTCGCCGGCGAAGGGCCGCTGGAGCTCATCTTCTCCGTCACCCACAAGTCCGGCGACGACCTCCTGATCGGGACCCTGCAACTGCCCGCCAAGGCGGTCGCCGCGGCGCCGGCGCCGGCGCGTCCGTCCGCGCTCGCAAGCCTTCAGGCCGCGTCCGTCCAGGCCATTCAAGGCGCGCCGACCGTGCGCATCGCGGACCGGGACGTCCCGACGCTCTGGGTCGTGGCCGGCGTCGCCATCGCGCTCGGGTTCTTCCTTGGGCTAGCTGCCCGGAGCCGGAACAAGCTCCTGCCCGCCGCCGGCCTCGCCGCCGTAGTCCTCGTCGCGTCGACGGCCTTCGCCTTCGCCCACGAGGGCCACGACCACGGCTCTGAAGCCAAGGCGGCGCTGCCGGCGGGCGACACGCCACGGCGCCTGCCCGACGGCACCCTGTTCATCCCCAAGCCCACGCAGCGGCTCCTGGAGGTGCGCACGGTCGTGACGAAGCCGGAGGAGGCCCGCAAGGCCTTCACCCTGGTGGGCCGCGTCATCGCCGACCCGAACCGCTCCGGCATGGTCCAGAGCATCACCGGCGGGCGAATCCTCGCTCCCGAACGCGGCATTCCCATGATCGGCCAAGCCGTGAAGCGGGGCGACGTTCTCGCCCTCGTCGAGCAGGCCGTGCCCCAGGCTGACCGCACCTCCCTGTCCGAGCGCTTGGGCGAGATCGAGCAGCAGATCGCCGCCACGGAAGCCAAGCTTCAACGTGGGCGCGGGCTAGCGGATCGCGGCATCACCCCGCAAAGCCAAATCGTGGACCTGGAGACGGAGCTCGCGGGCCTCAGGAAGCGTCGTGAGATCGTGCGTCAGACCCGCATCGAGCCCGAGGTGCTGCGAGCCCCCATCGACGGCGTGATCTCGACCGCCCGGATCGTCGCGGGGCAGGTCGTGGGCTCGTCCGACATCCTCTTCCAGATCGTCGATCCGAAGGGGCTTTGGGTCGAGGCGCTCGTCTATGGCGAGACCGATCCCGCCCAGGTGACCGGCGCGAGCGCGCAGTCCGCGGACGGCACGCCCCTCAAGCTCACGTTCCGCGGCTTTTCCCGGGCCCTGCAGCAGCAGGCGACGGTGGTCCAGTTCGCGGTCGAGAACCCGCCGGCCAACCTCGGCGTGGGCCAGCCGGTCCGGGTCACCGCCCAGAACGGCGCCGTCACCAAGGGCATCATCCTGCCCCGGGATGCCGTCGTGCGCGGCGGCAGCGGCGAGGCGGTGGTCTGGCGACACACGGACCCCGAGCGCTTCGAGGCGCGCCCCGTACGCACCGAGCCCTTTGACGCCACGCGCCTCGTGATCCGGGCGGGCCTCAAGGACGGCGAGCGGATCGTGATCCGCGGCGCCGAGACCATCAACCAGATCCGCTGAAGCCGAGACGACCCATGTTCAACTTCCTCGTCTCGTCGAGCCTGCGCAACAAGCTCTTCGTCCTCGCCGCCGCCCTCGTGCTCATGGCCTATGGGAGCTACGTGCTGCCGCGGG
>DASPJU010000380.1:0-3484 GCA_035628475.1 Salinarimonas sp.
AGGTCACGACCACGCCCTGGCCGCGGGCCAGGCCCTGCATGCGGGCGGCGGGCTCGAGATAGACCTCGTCGAGCTTCGGCAGGGCGCCCTGATGGGCCGGCAGGATCTCGACCCAGAGCTTCTGGTCGAGGCCCGCCGAGAGGGCGTCGGTACCGGTCAGCACGAGGTCGATGTCGACCCGGTTGGCGTCCTGTTGCGCCTTGATCTTGCCCGGCAGCTCGGGAGCCGGCGCCTTCGTGAAGGTGACCCGCGAGACGAGCTTCGGGTTCTTCTGGCGATAGAGCTCGATCGCCTTCTGGGTCAGCGCCAGGTTGCCGGCGACGTCGATGATGCTGAGCGCCACGGGCGACGTTGGAAGCGGCAGCTTCCCGGCGGCCTGGGCCAGCGCGCGGGTGCCCGTGAGCCCCAGGGCCCCGGCTCCGGCGAGGCCTCCGACGAGGGTGCGGCGGGTGATGTGGTCGGTCATGGTCGTCTCCTTCCCGTTGTTTGTGGTTGTCGCGGCCCGGCTCAGAGCCGGTACGCCTCCTTGGCGAGGCGATAGGCGAGATCGTGGGCGAGCTCGGCGGCCTCCTCCTCGCGGATGCGGTGGGTCACGACGAGCTCGGCGAGGTAGGCGCAGTCGACGCGCCGGGCCACGTCGTGGCGGGCGGGGATCGAGGGAAAGGCCCGCGTGTCGTCGTTGAAGCCCACCGTGTTGTAGAAGCCCGCCGTCTCGGTCGCGAGCTCGCGAAAGCGCCTCATGCCCTCGGGGCTGTCGAAGAACCACCAGGGCGGGCCGAGCCGCAGGGCCGGGTAGTGGCCGGCGAGCGGCGCGAGCTCGCGGGCATAGGTGCTCTCGTCGAGGGTGAAGACGATGATCGTGAGCGATGGCTCGTTGCCCACCGCGTCGAGGAGGGGCTTCAAGGCCCGCACGTAGTCTGTGCGGGTCGGGATGTCGGCGCCCATGTCGCGGCCGAACCGCGCGAAGACACCCGGATTGTGGTTGCGGTACGAGCCCGGATGGATCTGCAGCACGAGCCCGTCGTCGAGGCTCATGCGCGCCATCTCGGTGAGCATCTGGCCGCGGAACAGGTCGGCGTCGGCGCTCGTCCCCTCCCCGCTCATAACGCGCCCGAACAGGGCCTCGGCGGCGGCGGGCCCCAGATCGGCGGTCGTCGCGGTCGGATGGCCGTGGTCGCTCGAGGTGGCGCCGAACGTCTTGAAATAGGCCCGGCGCTTGCGGTGCGCCGCGAGATAGCCCCGCCAGGTGGCGGTGTCCTCGCCCGTGATCTCGGCCAAAGCGGCGACGTTGCCGCGGAAGCCCTCGAATTCGGGGTCCACCACCGCGTCCGGACGATAGGCCGTGACGACGCGCCCGCTCCAGCCCGACTCGCGGATCATCCGGTGCCACCTGAGGTCGTCGAGCGCGCTCTCGGTCGTCGCGATCACCTCGATGTTGAAGCGCTCGAACAGGGCGCGGGGCCGGTACTCGGGCCGCCTCAGGGCGGCGTCGATCGTGTCGTAGACGAGGTCGGCGGTCGCGGCCGAGAGGGGCACGTCGATCCCGAACAGGGTCGCGAAGGCATGGTCGAGCCAGAGCCTGGTCGGCGTCCCGCGGAAGAGGTGCCAGTTGGCCGCGAAGCGGCGCCAGATCGCGCGCGGATCCGTCTCGACAGGCTCCCCGTCGCGGCGGCGGATGCCAAGATCCTCCAGCCGGACGCCCTGGCTGTAGAGCATGCGGAACACGTAATGGTCCGGCACGACGAACAGGGTCGCCGGGTCCGGGAAGGGCTGGTCCTCCGCGTACCAGCGCGGGTCGGTGTGGCCGTGGGGCGAGACGATCGGCAGGTCGCGCACGGTCTCGTAGAGCGCGCGCGCCACGCCCCGCGTCGCTGGATCGGCGGGGAAGAGGCGGTCGGGATGGATCAGGGGGTTCATGACAGGACCCGCGCGGCCGCGCGCCGGGGACGGGCGACGGGCGCCTCCCTGGGGGCCTCGAAATAATCGGGATGGGCCTCGCGGACCGATTCGATGCTGGGCATCACGTCGGCGAGGTGGGCGGTCATGGCGGCCTCGGCGGCGTTCGGGTCGCCCGCCGAGACGGCGTCCGCGATCGCGGCGTGCTGGGCGAGGATCTCCTTGCGCCGGCCCGCCTGCGGCAGGGTGAGAAGGCGGCAGCGGTCGAGCTGCACCTTCTCCTGGCGTACCACCCGCCACAGATGCGGGTGCCCCGCGACCTCGGCGACGAGCTGGTGGAACGCCTCGTCGGCGGCGTAGAAGCCGTCCGGATCGCCGGCGCGGTCGCGGGCGCGCTGGGCCGTGAGGCTTGCCTTGAGCGCCGCCCGACCCGCGCCGTCCACCCGCTCGGCCGCCGCGCGCACCGCGACCCGCTCCAGGGCTGAGCGGATCACCATGGCGTCCATGACGGCGTCGACGCGGATGCGCGACACGAAGGTTCCGTATTGGGGATAGATGTCGAGGAGCCGCTCCTCGGTCAGCCGCAGCAGGGCCTCGCGCACGGGGGTGCGGCTGACCCCATAGGACTCGGCGATCTCCTTCTCCGACAGGGGCGCGCCCGGCATCAGCCGCATGCCGAGGATCGCCTCGCGCAAAGCCGCGTGGATGCGCGCCGAGGCGGAGATCGCCCGCAGGGGCGGATGCTCGGCCCGATGTCGGATCGGCGCTGTCATGGCAGCCTCCGGCCGCTTGTGGATGCTAGTGTGCTAATATACTAGTATGGTCACGTCAAGCGCCCGCCCGGGCCGCCGCGAGAGAGGGGGAGACCGCGATGGAACAGACCTGGCGCTGGTGGGGACCCGACGACGCGATCCCGCTCGCGCATATCCGCCAGGCGGGCGCCACCGGCATCGTCACGGCCCTGCACCACGTCCCCTATGGGGTGGTCTGGAGCGCCGACGAGATCCGGGCCCGCCAGGCGGCAATCGCCGCCGATCCGTCGCTGGGCTTGCGCTGGAGCGTGGTCGAGAGCCTGCCGGTCCACGAATCGATCAAGATCGGCGAGGGAGACCTGGCGCCGCTCTTCGACAATTACCGCCAGTCCCTGCGCAACCTCGCGGCCTGCGGCGTCACGACGGTCTGCTACAACTTCATGCCCGTGCTCGACTGGACCCGCACGGACCTGCGCCATCCCATGGTGGGGGGCGGCACGGCGCTGCGCTTCGACGAGGCGCGCTTCTCGGCCTTCGACGCCCTGATGCTGGAGCGGCCCGGCGCGGATGCCGATTACCGCCCCGAGGCGGTGGCGCGCGGACGCGCCTGGTACGCGGGCGCCTCCGACGAGGAGCGCCGGGCGCTGCTCGCCTCCATCATGGCTGGCCTGCCGGGCGCCTTCGACCGCTACGACGTGCCCGGCCTGAGGACGGCCTTGGCGCGCTATCGCGAGGTCGATCGCGACCGCCTGCGGGCCAACCTGAAGCGCTTCCTGGAGGAGGTGATCCCCATCGCCGAGGAGGCCGGGATCCGCATGGGGATCCACCCGGACGAC
>DASPJU010000381.1:0-3154 GCA_035628475.1 Salinarimonas sp.
CAGGTCGGCCTGATCACGCTGGCCTTCCAGGTGACGTCGTCCCTTCTCCAGCCGCTCCTGGGCTACGTGACCGATCGACGGCCCTGGCCCTACGCGATGGTCGCCGGCATGGGGGCGACGCTGCTCGGCCTTCTGGGCCTCGCCTTCGCCTCGAGCTACGCGATGGTGCTCGCCGCGGCCGCCATGGTGGGCCTCGGCTCCGCGGTCTTCCACCCGGAGGCGACCCGGATGGCCCGGCATGCGGCCGCGGGCCGCCAGGGGCTGGCCCAGGGCGTGTTCCAGGTCGGGGGCCATGCGGGCTACGCCATCGGCCCGCTGCTTGCCGCGGCGGTGGTGGTCCCGCGGGGCCAGGCGAGCCTGTCCTGGTTCTCCGGCGTCGCGCTCGTCGCCATGGTGCTGATGGCCTGGACGGCCGGCCGCTATCTCGCGATGCGCCGCGAGCAGGGCGGTGCGCGCGACGGCGGGCGGGCCGCGGCGCCCCGGCTGCCCGCCGCGCAGGTCGCGATCGCCATGGCGATCCTGATCGTGCTGCTCTTCTCGAAGAACGCCTATACGGCGGCGTTCACGTCCTATTACACGTTCTACCTCATCGAGCGCTTCGGGGTCTCGGTCCAGCTCTCGCAGATGATGCTGTTCGCCTATCTGGCGGTCGGGGCGGTCGGGGTGATCCTCGGCGGCATGCTGGGCGATCGGATCGGGCGCGACCGCGTGATCTGGCTGTCCATCCTCGGCGCGCTGCCCTTCGCGCTCGCGCTGCCCCATGTCGACCTCGTCTGGACGGGGGTCCTGAGCATCCTGATCAGCCTCGTCATGGCGAGCGCCTTCTCCTCGATCCTCATCTTCGCCATCGATCTCGTGCCGCACCGGGTCGGGCTCGTGGGCGGCCTCTTCTACGGGCTCGCCTTCGGGCTCGGCGGGATCGCGGCGGCGGGGCTGGGCGAGGTGGCGGACCGGATCGGCATCGTCGAGGTGTTCCGCCTCTGCGCCTGGCTGCCGGCCGTCGGGCTCCTCACCTTCCTTCTGCCGGCCCGGGCACGGGAGGGGACGCCCGCCGCTCGCCAGGCGCCCGCGTCCGAGTCCCCGGCGGAATGACAAGGGCGCCGCCGTGGCATGGCCCGCCGCCGGTCCCGCGATCGGCCGACGCCGACGCTCGTCGGCCGTCCCCAGGAGCCGATCTCACCCCGCGAAGGCCCACACGGCCGAGCGCTTGATCTCGGCGTCTTCCAGGGCGCGGGTCACGGGCACCTCGTACTCGGCGAGCTGGGTCAGCCGCTCGCGCGGCAGGTAGGCGCGGCCGGGATCGCCCACCAGCACCGTGGCGCCCCGGGCGGCGAGGTCCGCGAGCCAGCCCGTGACGCGCTCCGCGAGGTCGCGCTCGTAGCAGATGTCGCCCGCCAGCACCGCCTCCCAGCCCTCGTCCCGGCCCACCAGATCCTCCAGGCGCGGCGTGACCTGCACGGCGTTGGCCTGCGCGTTGAGCGCGATGGCCGCGACCGCGAAGGGATCGACGTCCGCGGCCTCGACCCGCGCGGCGCCCGCCCGAGCCGCCGCGATCGCCACGAGCCCCGAGCCCGAGGCGAAGTCGAGCACGCGCCGGCCCCGCACGACCTCGGGCTGATCGAGCACGTAGCGGGCGAGCGCCTGGCCCCCGGCCCAGGCGAAGGCCCAGAAGGGCGGGGGCAGGCCCAGGGCCCCGAGCTCGTCCTCCGTCTTCTGCCACAAGGCCGTGGCCTCCTCGGCGACGTGGAGCGCGATCTCGGGCGCGTGGGGGACCGGCAGGAGGCGCGTGTTGGCCCGGATGAAGGCGGCCGCGTCCGCGATCACGGGGCGAGCATCCCGGCATGGAGCGCCTTCACGGCTTCCATGACGTGGCGCTCCGTGTAGCCCGACAGCACGCGCTCGCGCGCCGCCGCGCCCAGGCGCGCCACGAGGGCGGGATCGGCGGCGAGCCGCACGAGGGCGTCGGCAAGGGCCCCCGCGTCGTTCGGGGGCGCCACCAGGCCCTCGACGCCGTCGCGCACCAGCGCGCGGCAGCCCGGCACGTCGGTGGTGAGGACCGCCCGGCCGCAGGCGGCGCCCTCGATGAGCGTGCGCGGCAGCCCCTCGCCGCCGCGCGACGGCAGGCAGCAGACGTGGCGCTCGCGCCAGACGCCCGCCGCGTCGCGGGTCGGCCCATGCCAGGCGATGCCGGGCCACGCCGCCCAGCCCCGCAGCCGCTCCTCGGGGATCGCCTTCGGGTTCGAGGGGTCGGGCGCGCCGAACAGGTCGAGGGTCACGTCCGCGCCCCGCTCGCGGGCGAGCGCCACCGCCTCGACCGCGAGGTCGATGCCCTTCGACCAGAGCATGCGGGCGACGATCGCGACCCGCAGCGGCGGTTGGGGCGGCGGGGGAGCGGGCGCGAAGGCGTCGGGATCGACGCCCGCGCCGCCGACCAGGGTCACCCGGGCGCCGTCTGCCGGGTCGAGGCCGAGCAGGCGCGCGTCGTCGGGGTTCTCGAGGAGGTAGCGCGTCCGCTTCGTCTCGAGACCCCGGATGAGAGTGCGCAGGGCGAGGCGCGCCCCGCGCCCGACGAGGTCGCCCCTCGCGCCGACGAACCCGAGCCCCGTGAGCGCGAAGACCCGGCGCGGGATGCGGGCCATCGCGGCGGCCGCGCCGCCGACGAGGATGCCCCGCAGCGCGATGCAGTGGACGAGGCCGGGGCGCTCGCGCTCCAGGATCGCCGCGAGCCGGCCCGCCGCGTAGCCCGCCGTCATGGGATTGAGGCTGCGCCGCTCGGCCTCCAGGGGCACCACCCGGGCCCCGGTCGCCTCGATCGCGGCCCGATGGTCGCGCACCCGGGCGATCACCACGACCTCCAGCCCCATCTCCCGCGCGGCCCGGGCCATGGGCAGGAAGTGGGATGCGAAGAACCAGTCCTCGGTGACGACGAAGGCGATCTTTCGGGGCGTCTCGGTCACGGCGGGGATCCTCGGGCGTGGCTCCATCTACGCCGCTTCGCGCCCCTCCGCCACGGCCGGGTGCGGCGCGCCTGCGACGGCTTGGCCGGGGAACAGGGCGGCGCGGCCCGCCGTTCCCCTTGAACCCGTCACCACAATGGCCGTGCCCATGCCGTCCTGGCTTCCCACCGCTCTCGGCACCATCGCCGGCATCTGCT
>DASPJU010000382.1:0-3782 GCA_035628475.1 Salinarimonas sp.
TGTTCGGATGGTGGAACGAGCAACTGACCTCGGACCGCGCGTTCGTGACGGCGTTAAAGCACATCGTGAAGGCGAACGTGCTGGCGATGCACGCAATCCTGAAGGTACGCCCTGACGCGATCTTCATCCAAAGCGAATCATCGGAGTATTTCCACGCTGAGAATCCGCGCGCGATCAAACCGGCGGAAATTCTGAATGCCAAGAGGTTTCTGTCGCTCGATCTCAATTACGGCCGGCGCGTGGATTCGGAAATGTACGAGTTCCTCATGGACAACGGCATGACCCGGGACGAGTATCATTTCTTCCTCACGCGGTCGTCCCTGCGGCACCACTGCATCATGGGGAACGACTACTACGTCACCAACGAGCACCGGGTACGGGCCGACGGCATGACCTCCGCGGCCGGCGACGTGTTCGGCTATGACGAGATCACCCGTCAATACTACGACCGCTACAAGCTGCCCGTGATGCACACCGAGACGAACCTCGTCGAGGGGCCCAACGGCGACGAGGCGGTCAACTGGCTTTGGAAGCAGTGGGCCAACGTGCTCAGGGTGCGCAATAACGGCGTGCCGATCGTGGGCTTCACTTGGTACTCGTTGACGGACCAGGTCGACTGGGACACGGCCCTGCGCGAGCGGAACGGGCGGGTGACCAAGGTCGGCCTGTACGACCTCGACCGGGTCATCCGACCGGTGGGGCGCTTCTACAAGCAGCTGATCGGCGAATGGCGTGACGTGCTGCCGGCGCAGAGCGTCTGCCTTCAGGTGCCGATCGTGATGCCGGGCGAGTACGACGAACCGCAAGCCCGGCGCCAGCGCGAGCAGGCGCGGCGCCTGCTGCACCGCGAGCCGCCGGGCGACAGTGAACAGTCGTCCCGCTGAGGCTCAGCATCGCGCCGGGACGCCCATGCGGCCGAGCGCCTGCAGATGCACTCGGACAAGAGCTGGTCCCGAGCCCGTTCGGTGCCGGTCCGAGCCTTCAAGCGAGGGGTGAGGTGCGGAGCACCCGACCGGGCTGAGTCATGATGCAGGCCAACTCTGCCTTTTGGCCGGACACGAACTCGCCCGCACGCTCGAGTGGTACAAGCGAGCGGACGTCGGCTGATCTACCACTTAGGGCGACGGCTCCATGAGCCGCGTGGGGCGATCGACGGCAGGCTCGACAGCTCTTCCATCCGCTTTCAGGGCTCCTCCATCCTCCCGCTGCGAGCGCAACCGCTACCTTTCTCATGCACCCGCGACGTCCGCTTTCCGGGTATGCCCGAACCGGTCTCAATGACCAGCTTGGGCGCGAAGCGGACATAGCGCTCGGTCGAGCTCACGGGCTTAAGCGACATCGGAAGGCGGTGCGGTGGCGCCCCGGTCGAGGAGCGCCACCGACGATCCATCATCGTGCCTGGAGCAGGTCGCGCACGTTCAGGAGGACGAACTCGTTGTCGTCGGCCTTCCCCGGGTCGCGGCTCGAGGAGAACGGCAGGTTGTTGTCGTTGCCCACCACGATGTGCTCGGCGTCGACCACGTCCACGTTCTCGATGGTGAAGAACGGGAAGGTGAGGCGGTCGTCGTCGAGCGGCTTGCGGGCGAGCCGGTTCGGATCGGCGATCCTCATCAGGTCGATGTGCCCGATCTTGCGCACCGGCCCGCCCACCTGGGCCTCGCTCATCTCGATCTTCACCACGCGCTTGAAACGAGCGACGTCGTGGAAGCAGTCGGGCCGGCGCTGGCCCTCGGGGCAGGCCCGGTTGGCCGTGCCCTCGCCGTTGTCGCGCTCGATGACGAGCGCCGTCGTGGCGTCGATCATGTTGAAGTCGCCGATGGCGAGGCCGTTCTGGTCGAGAACGTACTTCCAGTGCCGCCCCGTCCACTTCGCGGCCGCGGTGTCGAACTCCAGCACCCGCAGCGCCTCGCGGCCGCCTGCCTTCTCCCAGTCCTTGGCGGCCTCGTCCCAGACCGGCCCCTCGAGCATGGCATAGAGGAAACGGCCATCGGGCGAGGAGGCCAGGCCCTCATAGCCCTTCGAGCGGCGCACCGTGAAGGCGACCGGAGCGTTGGGCACGGGCGGCGTGGTCACGGCCGGGTGGTCGGGCGAGCGCGCGACCTTGCCGTCGATCTCCGTCTCGTGCACCGAGACGACCCGGCCCGAGCGGTCGGCGCGGATGAGGTAGGGGCCGAACTCGTCACCGATCCAGAAGCTGTCGCCGACGATCTGAAAGCCCTCCAGGTCGAAGTCGGCGCCGGTGAGGTACCGCTTCTCGGTGCCCTCATGGACGATGCGGAACGGCACGCGCTTGTCGGGGTCGTGCAGGAACACGGTCTCGAGCCGCTCCACGGCGCCGCTCGCCCAGTCGAGGCGGTAGCGGCTGAGGAAAAGCATGGCGTCGGGGGAGTTGGCCTTGGAGCCGAAGCCGTTGTCGGTGAGCACCCAGAACGTGCCGTCGGCCGTCCGCTTGATGCCCGAGTGGCCCTGGACGGGCTGACCCTGGAAGGGAAGCGACAGGCCCGTCGGGCGCCCGCCCGAGAGGCCCGGCACGGAGCCGAGGGACTCGATGCGGCGGCCGGTGGTGAACTTGCCCGAGACCCGCAGGTCGGCGGGCGCGTCGGCCGGGGCGGGCAGGAAGGTGGCGGCGGGCAGGACCGCGTGGCCGGCGAGCACGGCCGGGAACTCGCGGGAATTGGCGTCGCTGGCATGGGCCGCGGGGGCGAGCGCGCCGGCGACGGCGAGCGCGGCAAGGAGGATACGCATGAGGGGTCTCCATCCGGTTCGGACGGACCCTACCTGCGACAGCCGGATGTCAGGCCGCTGACGGAGCCATGACAGATCGATGATGCATGTTGCCTGTGCTCCATCCGATCTGCCGGGCATACGGTTCGTTCAATCGACCCAGCTTGGTTGGGCGCCGACCTTGGTGCGCCGTGTCTGCAGGGTTCACTCGACGTCAACGTGTCGTGCGATGACGCTTGCGATCCGAGCGGGCGGTCGTTCAATGCTCGTGTAGCCGTTGATCTCCAACGACCTGCCGCGTTCCTAGGTCAGGAGGATCGCGGCGGCGATGGGTGGCTCTCGCCGAGCGCCGTCATGATCTCGACCAGGGTCGCTCGTTCGGCATCGCTGACAGCCACCCCACCGAAGCCGAGGAAGCCGCCCTCGTTGCCCGCCTCTGCGGCTCTCTGAGCCACGGTCTGCAACCAACGCTTGAACCCGGCAGCCTCTTCGGCCGCCTTGCCGTCAAGGAGAGAGGCGACAGCCCGAAGCTCGTCGATCGCCCGTCCCTTGAGGTCAGAGAGTTGCGCGCCCTTGAACCGGGCCTGCATCGACTCGCGTGCCGTTGTCCGGATCTCGGCGTTCGTGAGGTCGTCGGCCACAGCCTTCGCAAGCGGGTTGGCACCGGCGTCCTGCTTCACCTCGAGCAACGCCCAGCCACCGGACATGCTCTCCTTCAACAAGCCCCAAAGCCCGCTCGGGTCCGCTGCCGTGATGGCCATGCTGGCCACCATCGGGCTCGCGACGATGCGCGCCCATTCGTCTCGGGTGAAGTTCGCCTTGCCTGCCATCACGTCCTCCTCGATCGCAGGCTCAATGGTCGCGATGAGAGCGAGTTCCCGTGGCCTCCGCGGCTCGCTCCGGGACGGCGTGAGCCGACGATCGACCTCGTGATGCCCACCCCTTCCGCTCGGGGCTGGGAACCCATTGTTGCGGTCGGCGCGAGCGGTGATGCTGCGCCCCGGGTCCGCCGGTCGAGCGGCTCGCCGCAGCGCCGGGAGCAAGTTCGCCGATCTTCC
>DASPJU010000383.1:0-6573 GCA_035628475.1 Salinarimonas sp.
GGCATCTCGGGGGGCGTGCGGTAGGGGTGGCCGTCCATGGCACCACCATACCACATCGCCCATCCCTCTGATATCAAAGGTTGCCAGGGGTCCCGGGTACCCCGGCGCGTGGGCGACCTGAGCTTTCGCTGTACACATCGAATTTCCCCTATGAACCCACGTTCACAGCACTTTTTCCTTTACATCCTCGAAAGTTCGTGGTATACTGTCTTCATGATGGAGAGTAGGAGTGGAGGTGAGGTGGTGAACGCGGGTTAACACCCGCCCCACCTGTGAACGGGCGGTCACGGTGTAACCGGACGTTCACAGCAAAAAAACCTTTACTTCGGGATCGAAACGTGGTATACTGTCTTCACGATGGAGCGAGCGGCCGGATGGGCCGGCCACCCGCGACATCGAGCAACCCGAGCCAAGGAGCCAGACACATGAGCAAGCAGATCAAGAAGGGCATCGCGCCGTCCGTCCGTGACCAGGTCGTCGCCGAGATCTCCCGGATCCCCGGGGTCACCGTCACCGAGAAGAAGGGCTGGCTCCAGGTCGCCGGCCCGCACGGGGTCGCCGGGGCCCGCATGTACCTGAGCACCGCCAAGAACGCCATGAAGCACGTGCACCTCAGCGGGCTCGGGGCCCACACCGAGGAGCCCCCGGTCGGGATGCTGGAGGGCGAGTTCCCGGTCCACCGCCCCTGGGAGGGCTGCCTCCCGCTCGAGGTCCCGAACGGCAACGTGATCGCCTACCTCGACACCGACCGGGACGACGCCCCGGCGCTCCTCGTCGCCTTCGCCCGGCGCCTCGAGTCCATCGGGGTGCTCCCCAAGAAGGCGCCCAAGGCCCGCAAGCAGGCGGCCTAGCCTCCTCGCCCACCCACACCTAGGCCGAAACCTGCCCGCCCCTCTTTGGCGGTGGGCAGGTCTGCGCGTGGTGCGCGCACTGAGGAGGCCACGATGAGCAAGCAGATCAAGAAGGGCATCGAGAGGATCGAGGTCGTGGATCTCGGCGAGATGCGCGAGCGCATGCGCCTGATCGGTGGCGACGCGCTCCGCCGCGTCCTGGCCGACAGGCACCTCTCCGCCCTCCTCGACGAGGAGACGATCCGCGGCGCCGAGGAGGGGCTGCTCAGCTTCGAGGACGTCTCGGGGATCATCTGGGGGTGCCTGTCGTGAGGGCCCCGTGCGAGTGGAAGGTCGAGGAGGACGCCGGGCGCTTCTTCGTCCGGGGGCTGCCGGCCCCCTGGGGCGATCCCGACACCCTGCTCCTGTACCGCTACTCGTCCGAGGAGTCGGAGACCCCCGACGTGGGCGCGCCGTCGGGCCACGACCGGATGCACGGCGCGCTGTACGACCTGTACCAGCGCGCCGATGGGCTGCAGGACGGCGACACGTTCGATACGCCGTTCGGGCGCTTCCTGTGCGCCGGGGTCCACGTCGTGCCGGAGGGGGATCGCTCGTGAGGGCCCTGCTGCTCTCCCTGCTCCTCTCCGCCTGCGGCCAGGACGCCATGGGCCCGGCGGTCGTTGAGGTCCCCGAGGACCCCTGCGAGCTCGACGCCACCGACCCCATGGAGGTCGAGGCCTGGGCGGAGGTGTGGGTGGACGAGGGGTCGTGCGTCGTCGTCAAGTGCCCCGGCGCCGAGGCGTTCGGCGCGTGCAACGGGGGCGAGGTCACGAACTAGACGTCCGGTTCGGGTGAGAACGCCCGTTCACGTCGGGCGGCGAGAATAGTCCTTCCCTTCGATTCGAAACGATGGTATACTGTCTTCACAATCGGAATGGAGGTTCGAGCATGAGCAACCGGATGGACACCGACGTCGAGGCCGAGGCCGGCACCGCGGTGATGTTCCACGCCACCAGCGTGGACAACCTCATCTACCTCATCAGGCAGGAGATGGGCGGGGCCTCGTCCATCGACGTGGGCTGGATCCGCGACGTGCCCGACGCGCGGCGGGCCGTCGTCTACGAGCTCGAGCAGGGCGGCGTGCTCGCGGTCGCCGTGCACGCCGAGGACTTCCGCCACCTGCGCACCGACGTCTACCCGAACGGCTAGAGGGCGAAACCCCCGCGAGGGGGTCCACGGGTCACGCCCGTGCTGATGAGCCCGTTCTCTGACAACTCGCCGCGCATGTGTGAACTCACGTTCACAGCGGACATGAAACAAAGTCCTTTACTCTTACGTTGGATTATGGTACAATCTTTCTCATGATGGGGCATGCGGCCCCGTCTGAGTCCAACCGCAACCAAGGAGCGTCCAGATGGCCAGCAGCAGGGGAATCAACATGGAGATGGTCATGAAGTTCATCGAGGGCAGGATCGCCACGATCCCGGGGATCACGCTGGAGCACAAGTCGGCGTGGCTCTTCGTCGGTGGCCCGCACGGCACGAAGGGGCCGCGCATGTACATCGCGAAGCAGAAGTTCACCCGGCAGGTCGACCTGAGTGGGTGCGGCCGCGACCTGCTCGGGTTCGACCCCTCCTCGCCCAACGCCAACAACGCGGTGTTCGGCGACTACTGGCCCGGCGCGGTGCCGCTCAAGGCCCACAACGGCGCCGTCCGCGCCCACCTCGACCTCGAGCCGCGGGTCCGGTGCCGGATCGAGGACGGCAAGATCGTCGGCGACGCCGTGGAGGGCGAGCTCACCCCCGCCGACCAGGACCTCCTCGCCCTCGAGAACATGGTGGTCTACGCCACCTGGGTGGCGTCGGCGGCGCCCATGGCCGCCAAGCCCAGGACGGCGCCCAAGCAGCGCACCTCTTCGCCCGGCAGCGGCTCCCGCGCGCCGACCGCCTCGCAGCGGCTGGCGAAGAGCGGGGTGGACAACTCGCACCTCCCCAGCAAGGACTCGCCCGAGATGCGGGCGAAGAGGAAGAAGAGCCTCGAGCTCACCATCGAGCTGACGCTGAAGAAGCGGCGCGAGGGGAAGCCCGCCACCCTCGCCCCGGCGACCATCGACGCCTGCAAGGAGTTCGGGGTCTCCATCCCCGCCGAGCTCCTCGCCGGCCCCGCCCAGGCCGCCGCGCAGTAGCGCGGTAGCAAGCGCCCACCCTAGGCCGAAACGTCCCGCTTCCGCCCGAACAGGCGGCCTGGGATGTCCGCACGTATGGGACGTGCGCTGAGGAGGCCGAGACATGAAGATCGACTGGATGGGGTTCAAGGGCAACGTGGCGCGCCACAAGGACTACGCGCTGGGGAAGAGCACCGCGGACATGATCCGCCGGTACGGCGGGGAGGACGGGGTCTACGACGACATCACCGAGGAGAACGTCGCCCGCTGGTCGCGGCCCGCGGACGACCAGCCCACCGATGAGCAGAGGGCCATCCTCATCGAGTACATGCGGCACGTCCTCGAGAGCAAGGACGGGGCATACCTCTACGAGTCGATGGAGGGGGACTACCTGGAGTGGGACATCCACCTCGCCGAGAAGCTCGAGCTCGGCATGCCCCTGGTCGCCGACGAGTGGGCCAGGTTCTCCGACGATGCCCTCGACGGCGACCTCGAGACCGCGGACCCGGACGGGCCGGAGATGTCCATGTGCATCGAGCGGATCAGGGAGGAGCTGGGCGAGGTCATCGCGAGGTACCCGGCGCCCACCGGCTTCTTCGCCGACCACCTCTGCTAGGGGGCCCAGGCCGAAACGCCCGAGAGGGCGTCTGCCCGTATGGGACGGGCACTGAGGAGGCCGAGAGATGGAGAAGGAACCGAAGGCCGTCTGGATCGTCGCGCGCCACGACGGGGACCCGTGGTGGACGCTCGCCCAGCACGTCGTGGGCGTGTACGGCACCCGCGAGGCCGCGCTGGCGGCCTACCCGGAAGCCCAGGAGCAGGGGATCATGTCCGGCGCCGACGTCGGCATGGAGGACGAGGAGGACTGGTACGAGCTCTACAAGGCCACCGTCGAGGGCTGAGCCCCCTACCCGGCCTCGGGCACGCACGCCAGCAGCTCCCCCTCCCACATCGGCCCGTCGGCCGGCGCGCAGTCTATCCACACGCACTCACCCGGGGCGAGCTCCTCCGCCGCCCAGGCGGCGGTCCAGCCGGACACGCACGGGCACCAGTACGGCCCCTCGTCGTAGCAGTCGAGCGTGACCCGCGGGTGGCCCGGCCAGCCATCGGCGCCGGGCGCGGCATCGGCGCCGCCGCCCGGGCCCGGCCCGCAGGCGGGCAGCAGGAGGGCGGAGGCTGCGGCGAGCCAGGCCCGGGCGACGCGCTTGGTTCCTCTCGAGTTGGCCATCCGATCCCACCATACCACATGGGATGGCGGGGTGGAAGGACGGCCCTACTGGTGCATGCCGAGGGCCTCGGCCGGCGACGGGGCCGCCGGCTCGGGCGCCGGCGCCTCGCCCGGGCGCCATCCCTTGGCATCGAGCGCCCGCCTGGCGGCGTAGAGGCAGGCCCGGATGGCGGCCCGGCTGGCCACGGGGGAGATGTTGAAGTCCACCTCGTAGCGGATGTTCCCCATCCGCAGGTTGCGCCGGTCCTCGTCGGACACCCGGCGGAGCCCGTCGGACTCCGGCACATCGTCCAGGAAGTAGAGGAAGCACCGGCTCACGGTCTTCGTCCGGGCGATGGCGACCCTGATCCCCTTCGGCTTGCCCACGTAGATGAAGGCGGACCCGCGCTCCACGGGTGCCCCGGCCCAGCCCTGGAACGCCTCGGCGATCATCCCCTCGACCTCGGCCATGGGGACCGGGTGCTTCTCGGTATCACGTCTCTCGGCCATGTTGGCGCGTCTCCCTGTGCCGGCCGGGTGAACTGATGTTCACCAATCGGCCATTGTCAGAATACCACATCGAACATACCTGGGGAAGGACTAAGTCTCGGACTCATCCCCGTCGACCGGGCCGCGCCCGCGGATGGCCGACTCGAGGGCGGCCTCCATCCCGGCGTCCCCGCCCAGCCACTGGGCCAGCGTGCACAGGATGGCCGCGGCGTGGCGGCCCAGCTGCCCCGGGCGGGCCTGCACGACCTGCCCGATGGTGGCGCGCAGCACGATGTGCCGGGCGCCGATCCGCGGGATGCGCGACGCCGGCACCTCGGCCAGCATGAGTTGGGTCCCCTCGTCCATCCTGGTGTCCTCCCTGGGTAGGGTACCAGTCTACCACCTGGGTGGGAGGATGGGAAGGATTTTTACGGTATTGAAGATTACAGATGTGTCGGTGGGCGGGCTAGGCGGCGGCCGTGGGCCGGGCGGCCAGGCGGGCCCCGGCGCGCTCCCGGGCCTCGGCCAGGAGCCGCTCCTCCAGCTCCTCGGGCGGCACGGCGGCCCGGATGCGGGGGCGGCCGGTCCGCTGCTCCGCGATGGCCCGCTCCCGCAGGGCGGCCAGGTGCAGCTCCCGCACCATGGCGCAGCACAGGTCGAAGGCCTCCAGCACGTCGGCGGGGGAGCCGGCCAGGTCGAAGTCGATCTGCTGGGTCACGCGCCCGAGCTTCCGGCGCCGGACGTCCTCCGGGTCCAGGGTCCGCACCAGCGGGTGCCTGACCACGAACCCCGAGATGTCGATCCTGCCCACCTGGGCGGCGGCGGTCGGGTAGAGGTTGTAGGCCCCCAGCCCGATCTTCAGGAAGTTCCTGCTCAGCTCGTGGCCCTCGTCGACCTCGAGCCCGTGCCCCCTCGCGATCCCGATCAGCTGCTCCCTCCGTACGCGCATGTTACCGCTCCTGCCTGTTGTTGTGGCCGGTCGGACCCGGCATGGCGACACACCACGGCCGCCGACCATGGATCCAATGTACCACATGGGGGTGGCCAGGTGAAGGAGATCTTACTGTATATGGCCTTCACACCCGTGGCCCACGTGTGCAACCGTGAGATGGGGAGGCCCGGCGCTACCCGGGCTGGCGCAGCAGCCAGTCGCGCCGGCAGATCTCGAGCCAATCGATGTAGTCCAGCAGCTCCCGCGCGTCGTGGCCCTCCTCCGCCGCGTAAGCCATCACCAGCGCCCGCAGCTGGGCGAACATCCGCAGGTCGTCATCACCCATGTCCGGCATCGCACCCTCCAGAGGGCGCGCCCCCGCGGGCGCGCGTCGCGTCGTCGCGTGAGCAAAATCGGAAGGATCCGGCACGCAACCCTCGCGGGGGCGCGCGCCTAGAGCCAGGCGAACAGGGCCGGTGCCAGGGCGCGCAGGAGCTGGGCCAGGCGCACGGCGCGGCACTGCACGCAGATGTAGCCCCGCTCGCACAGCCCGAGCGTGCACCAGGCTGCGACGTCGTCCCACGTCACGGGCGCCCCCTCGAGAAGGCGCAGGGCTCGCCCCACCGGCACCACTGGCAGCGGCACGGCCGCGCCAGGCGGAGCCAGAGCACGGGCGGCGCCGGCGTTCGGGCGCCGGTCCGGGCCGGAGCTGCGGTTCGGGTCGCTGGCGCAGCCGTGCGGCTCTGCGCCGGCGCGGTTCGCGCGGGAGCCGTGCGCGGCGGATTGGCCGGAGCGGCGGCGCGGCGCGGCTCCTCCTCCTCGGGCAGCGACTGGACGAGCGCGGCGATGTCGGAGAGATCGGACGACACGGCGGGCTGGACCGCGGCCGGCGGCTCCTGAGCCGCCGGCGGCTCCTGAGCCGCCGGCGGCGGCGTCTGCTGGGCGAGCG
>DASPJU010000384.1:0-2224 GCA_035628475.1 Salinarimonas sp.
TATACGGCCGGCGCCATGCCGGTTTCGGCGAGCGACCGGCCGACCAAGGCGGCGGTGGCCCGCCTGCATCTGTTCGGCTTCTTCGTCGTCGAGGAGATCGGTCCGGACGGCGAGCCCCGCGTGCTGCCGCCCTCCGAGACGGCGCGCCTCGACCTCACCCATCCCTGGCGCATCTCGCGCCGGCACGCGGGGGGCCGGGTCGCGAGCCTGGCGTAAGGCCGTCAGCCGCGCCGCTCGACCGCCTCGGCGAGGAGCGAACGCACCACGGCCCGCACGGTCTCGGGCGTGCTCTCGCGGGCGAAGCGGGCCTCGATCTCGTCGCGCATGAGGGTGCCGTCGTCGCTGCGCGCGACCTCGCCGGCGCTCTCCGCCTTGAGGAGCGAGACGAAGGCGCTCTCCACGTCCCGCACCATGGCCCGCGCCCCGGCGGCCGCCACCATCCGACCCGTCAGGTCGAACACCTCGCGCTCGTGGGGCAGGACGTGGCGCTCGACCGAGCCATCGAGGCCCAGCTGCAGAACCGCGGGCTCGTGGTCGATGAGATCCACCGACATGCGCGCGATGTTGCCCGGATTGTGCCAGAGGGTGCTGCCGGCCCGGATGGCCTTCTGCGCCTTGTGGACGTGCCCGTTCACCGCGATGTCGCAGCCCTCGATGGCGTGCGGGGGAACGGCGCCGGGATAGGCCTTGTCGAAGGCGATGTCGTGATGCGTCAGCCAGGCCACGCGGCCGACGCCCGGGAAGAGCCCGCGCACCTTGCAGGGCACCTCCTGGCCGAACGGCGTGAGGCCGAGGCCGAGGCGATCCGCTCCTCGCCCGACCTCGACCACCGCTCCCGAGACCGCCGCCACGTCGATCACGTCGCACAGGCCGAGCACCGCGAGGCTGTCGCCGTCGGACAGGCGGGTATGGGCCATGTCGTGATTGCCGACATTGGCGAGCGGGCGGACCCGGAAGCCCTTGAGGATCCGGATGAGCCGACTCTTCAGCGACATGTCGGGCTCCACCGCACGGTCGAACAGGTCGCCCAGCAGGACGGGAGCGAGGTCGCGCTCGTTGGCAATCCGGACGCACGCGTCGAGCTTGGCGAGGATCGCGTCGGGCCAGCTCTCGTCCCGGCGCCGGCCAGGCCGGCGCGACCCGACATGCGGATCGCCGATCAGGAGGAGGCCCGCGGCCGCGACGGGCGCGAGGCGTTCGCCGGCGATGATCATGCGGCCTCCTTGGGGTGCGCGTGGTCGGACAGGAGCGCGCCGGCCTCGACGGGAGCGCCGCAGGCGGGGCACAGGCCCCCGCCCGCCGCCACGAGCGCCTCGATCTCGGCCCGGATCGCCTCGGCCTTGCGGCCCGCCTCCGCCGCCCGTGCCGCCGCCGCGGCGAGGCCGACGCGCAGATCCGCGAGGCGGCGGGCGCCCCGCGCGGCCTCCGTCGCGTCGCGCAAGGGGGGCGTCCCGTCGGGAAGGGTCGCGAGCGTCGCGGCGCGTTCCCGGGCGGTCCGCAGCCGCCGCGCGGCCGCCGCGACGCGCTCGGCCAGGGCGACGCGCCCGCGGGCTTGCGTGAGCCTGGCCGCGAGCGCCGGGAGCTCGCCCGCCTCCGGCAGGTCGCGCAGCGCCCCGCCGCGGGCCTGAGCCCGAGCCAGGCGGGCGGCCGCGAGGGCAAGGCGCTCGCGCAGGCGATCCAGGCCGGCGGCGCGCTCGGCCCTGGCGCGCGCGGCGGCCAGCGCCTCCCGCTCCTCCTGGAGCGCCGCCTCGATCCCGGGGAGATCATCTAACGACGCGAGCGCCGCGCGGGCCTCGGCCAGCTCCCGCTCGCCGTTGCGCACGAGCGCCTGATCCCTTGTGCAGCGCTCCCGGTGGATCGCCGACATCTCGCGCAGGTAGGCCGCCTCCTGCCCGATCGAGAGCACGGCCGAGCGCTTCGAGGCCGGCTCGCCCAGGAGGAAGACGGGAAACTTCTGATGCGCCACATGAACGTCCAGGCCCTCGACCTTGACGATGCCGCACAAAGCCTCGACCCAGACCGGCACCGCGCGCCCGCCGGTCTCGAACCGGGTCCCCCCCTCCTCGACCACGGCGCCGTCGGGACCGTGGAGCGACCACAGGTTCACGGGGGTGCGCTTCGGGGTGCGGTTGAACCGCAGGGTCCGCCCGCCGCCGAGCCCGATCTCGACCGTGCAGGAGGAGGCGCCCGCCCGCACCAGCCCGTCGCGCGCCTCGCCGTAGAA
>DASPJU010000385.1:0-5744 GCA_035628475.1 Salinarimonas sp.
GATCTAGGAGCCGGCGGTGCAATCGAAGCAGCGCGATTGAGTGCGAGAGGACTCGGGCCAGCTGACGCTATCCGCCCGCCCACCACCGCCAGACACCGAACCCGACCACGAGCGCGATTGTAATGAGAATTCCAGGATGCACGCGGTGATGGAACATCAGTCGTTGTCCTCCTACTGGTTTCCGGCCGTTTAAGCCACGAGACCCCACCGTCACCGACGTCACGAGTGAATGCCACCCATCAACTTGTGATCCAACCGGCTCCCGGAGGGGCTAAGCGAAAAGTGTGCTTGCTGAACTGCTGCTACCAAACTGCGCTACGACTGTGACTGCGTAGCGGGGCAACGCGAGGGCCGCGCGCTTGACTTTCCTCGCGCCGACCCCACTCTAAGGAGGTCGAGGCAACTCGACTATGATCGTAGAGGCGGTTCAGAATAGACGTTAAGGACGGGGGTTCAATTCCCCCCACCTCCACCATGACGGCATACAGGCTCTGCCGTGATGATGGGGGTGACATGGGTTCGACTTGGCGTGATAAAGGTCCAGCTGCGATTAGGCTGAGGTACGGCCTGGACTATGTCCGAATGTCCAAAATCACAACTGCCAACGACAACGTTGACATGCGTGCGGTCCGCCTCGCGGCGTGACCAAACGGGGCTCGGGACAGCCTAGCAACAGAAACGGGACCTTCGGGTCCCGTTCCCATTTCTGCGCGCCATTTGGAACGTTTTTGCAGATCTAGCAGAGAACATTCAGAATGACCTCTGCGCGGCGAGTACCCTCCGTGCCAGACGACTGGCACGCTCGCCCTCCGCGCTACTACGACGTGGATTTCAGATTTGTAGCGGACTCCTTGCCGCTCTTTCGATCCGTCTCGAGATCGTAAGAAATCTTCTGTCCTTCCGCGAGGCCGCGCATCCCGGATCGCTCCACAGCGCTGACGTGGACGAAGACGTCCTTGCCACCATCATCAGGCTGTATGAACCCGTAGCCCTTCGTCTCGTTGAACCACTTCACGGTACCCGTCGGCATAGGCGTCTCCTTCAGGGGAATTGCACAGGTAGAGCCGCCCTCATTCGAAGGCTCACTCGTTCATCAGCTCTGGAAAGTGCCCAGATGCACAAGCTCTAAGCCCAAGCCATCTCGTTTCACGGTGACGGCAGTAGCAGACTCCAGTGGACGCGTTGCGAGGCTAGTGGCGACGCCTCGAGGGGGCAGCTTGAGTTCCACCCGAGAGCGCCCGTTCGACAGCCTCTTGTCCGCTTTTCAACGCTTCATGTTCGGAACGGAACATACGGTCAGATCGCTCCAGCATCTTGCCATTCTTGCGGATGGCCCAACCGACAGAGCCGTCACCCTTGGACGAGGGGGCTAGTTCGAGTGTGTAGGGGTGGGAGTGGGTCTGAGTCATGCTTGTCGTTCTCACAATCTATCGGCACAGGGGTCTGCCACGATCAAGCTTACATCATTATGGGGCAGGCAGATCAGTCAAACTAGGTGAAACGACCCCGATGCCCTGCAATGCCCCGCTACGGTCTGACGCCCAAGCGCCGCGAGCACGGCATCCCGGTAGGGCGACGACGCCGTAGCAGCGGGTAGCTGGCCGTCGCCGCTGCCCACCGGCCGAACCTCGAGAATGAACACGACGTTCGGGGCGCCGACGGCCGGATGGTTACCAGCGGTGACGAAAGACGAAAGCCCCCGTTTCCGGGGGCTTTCGGGACGACCAAGGCCGAGATCTCACTCGGCGGCAGGAGCAGCCTTCGGAGCGGCCTTCCGCGGGCGGCCCTTCGCGACCGCCTTCTTGCGCTGCTGGCCGAGCCCCATGGACTTGGCGAGCTCCGACCGGGCCGCTGCGTAGTTGGGCGCGACCATGGGATAGTCCGTGGGCAGGCTCCACTTGGACCGGTACTGCTCGGGGGTCATGTCGTACTGGGTGCGCAGGTGGCGCTTGAGCGACTTGAACCGCTTCCCGTCCTCCAAGCAGATGATGTAGTCGGGCGTGATCGACTTCTTGACCGACACGGCCGGCGCGAGAGGAACGGCTTCCGGGGTCTGCGGCTTCGTGAGGCGGGTCAGCGCGCCATGCACCTCCGCAATCAGTCGGGGCAGGTCGCTCGTCGGCACCGAGTTCTTGGTGACGTAAGCCGATACGATGTCGGCGGCGAGGCCGACGAAATCCGCCTGCGCGTTGTCGTTGGTGGCGTTGTCCATGATGCTCTGCTTCTAGGTTGCGAGGGATAGGGCCGAGTAAGGCCGTTTCCGCCGCTTAGCAAGATCACGGTCCGTGTTTGCCTGTTGCTCGCATCGGATTCTCTCCGCATGCATGCCGATGCTGAGCCGGGGCTTGCGCTCCTTCCCATCTGGCAACCTTGATCCCAAGCCGCAGCTTCACGGGACACCGATGATCTTTCGCCGCGCCGAGCCGGCCGACCTCCCCGCGCTCGTCGCTCTGGGGGTAGACGACGAACTCGCCCGCAGCCGCGCCAGTCGCTCGACGTCCGCGATCACGTCGCGCTGGCCGGCCGTCGCGCTCGCTCGGGGTGATGCCCAGGAGCGTTTGAGGTGGATCCGGCTCACGTGAAGACCCGAAGGGCGGCGATAGCAAGAACGCGATCACGGGAGAACGAGAGCCGATCCCGTGTCAACGGAGACGGCGCTAGCACGTGGATGAGATAGGCCAGGAGGGTGGATCGGTTCATCGGACCATCGAGGACGAAGGGCGCCACCATGCCCGTGAGCCGCGGACCAGCCACGGACGTCGTGGTTCTCCGATGACCGTGCGGGATGCCCGACTTGAGGCGCTCGCCTCGTCGTGCCCGTCCCCGCGGGCGGGCCATCTTGGTGGAGGCTCCGGTTTCGTCGATGAAGACCAGCCGTCCTGGATCTAGGTCAAGCCAGCACCCGAACCACGCCTCGCGCCCTTTCAGGACGGTCCTGCTCCAGTGCATGCGCGGACTTCTTTCGAACGTCAGGCCGGCTCGGTCAAGGAAGGTCCAGATGGTGCCCACGCTCGTCTTGAAGCCTCGCTCCGTCACAAGCCGCCCCTGCATCTCGGCCAGGCTGATGTCGTCCTTCGCCTCGATCAGGTCGAGCAGGAAGCCGCGATGGGGATCCGGGTTCGAGCGTCGCGGCTGGCCCTGCGGACGCGCCGTCCGCTTCCCGGTCTCGCGCGCCCGGCGAACCGAGACGATGGCGGTGGCCACCCCGACACCGAACCGCGCTGCCGCTTGGCGGGCCGGCACGCCCGTCAGCGCCACATCGATCACCCGATCCCGCGGATCCTGGCTGCAGGCCCGCGCCATGCTCGTCGTCCCCATGCAGTCTGGACGGTGGACCCGCACAGCCTGCCTCAATCGGGAATCCCACCTGAATCGGAAAGCGCTGAACGCGCACTAGCGTCATCGGACTTGCCATGCCAAGGCCGAGATAGACATTCGGCACGCCTCCCGGGCGACCGACGCGGTCCCCCGACGCCCAGGCTCGAGCCGTTCACCCACGACCGTGGAGAGCGTACATATCGCGCTCGTCCGTGCCCCACCCGCCGAGGAGGCCCCGCCGTGCCGATCACCCGCCGCGCCCTTCTCGCCGCGCCGCTTCTCGCCGCCGCCCCGCGGGCGCGGGCCGAGGAGGCGGCGGCGCTGGAGCATCACGTCGCGCGGACCCTGATCGTCGGCTTCGGGGGAGCCCGGGACACCGCGCCGGCTTTCGACCGCCTGCTCGCCCTCGCCGGCACCCTGCCGCTTGGCGGCGTGATCTACATGGGGCCCAACATCGAGAGCGAGGCCGCCATCCGTCGCATGAACGGGCTGCTCCGGTCCGCCGCGCGCGAGCCGCTCCTCATCTCTGTCGACGAGGAGGGCGGCGCCGTGCGGCGGCTGCGGCGCCTTCCCTCCGTTCCCGACACCCCGTCGGCGCGCGACGTCGCGGCGCTCACGCCGGAGGGGTCGCTCGCCCTGTACGGGCGCATGGCGCAGGCGCTCGCCGGGCTGGGCTTCAACCTCAATCACGGGCCCGTCCTCGATCTCGCGGTCAACGCTCGCAGCGCCGTGGTGGCGGGCCTCGGGCGCAGCTACGGGGACGACCCGGCGGTGGTGGCGGCGCATGCGGCGAGCTTCGTCCGCGCCCACCACGCTCACGGGGTGCAGGTTACGATCAAGCACTTCCCGGGGCACGGCTCGGCGGCCGAGGACCCGCATCTGAGGCCCGTCGACGCGACGGGCTCCTGGCGGCCGCGCGAGATCGAGCCCTTCCGCCTGGTGCTCGGGCGCGAGCAGCCCATCAGCCTGATGACGAGCCACCAGGTGATCGCCCACCCGCTCTTCGGGGCCGATCCGCGGCCGCTCACCTTCGTGCCCGGCGCGATCGACCATGTCCGCCACCGGCTGGGCTATCACGGCCTCGTGATCACGGACGACCTCACGATGGGCGCGATCACGGCGCGTTGGACCCTGGAGGCGGCGGTCGCCGGCGCGCTTCTCGCGGGCCACGACTGCGCGATCGTGGCCAAGCCAGGCCACGATCCCGTGGCGCGGATCAGGACCCTGGTGAGCGCGGTCGCGGCCCAGGCGCGGCGCGACCCCGCTCTTCGGGCCGCCGTCCTGCGGGCCGGTTCCCAGGTCGTGGCGGTCAAGCGGCGCTACGCGGTCGCCTGACACCCACGGCCGAGGCGCGGGAGGGACACGATGCGAGTTCCCGATCCCGCGGAGAGCCGTGGCGCGACCGCTCGACCGGCCGCAGACCAGGGCCGCTCGACAGGTCGGCATAGCCAGCCACCTCGCGCTACGCTAAATGTGGAGCATACCTGAAGGAATCCTCCGCTTGAGAGCCAACGGCAGGCTGCCCACCCTTCGCTCGCGCCTCGTCCTCCTCGCCTTGGTTCTCCTGGTTCCGGCACTCCTAGCGGCTGCCCTCACGCTCTATGCCGGCTATCGCCAGGCCCGTCAGGAGGTCGAGAGGCACCTGCAGGAGACCTCGCGCGCGCTGTCCCTCGTCGTCGACCGGCAGTTCGGGCAGGCCGAGGCGCTGCTCTGGGCGCTGTCGGCCTCGCGCCAGCTCCGGGCGGGCGACCATGCCGGCTTCGACGGCCTGGCCCGGGAGGCCGTGCGCATCCCGGGCGCCTGGGTCGTCGTCGAGGAGGACGGCCGTCAGGTGGTCAATACGCGCCTGCCGCCCGGCAGCCCGCTCCCCGAGACCGGGACGGCGTACCGGCAAGGACGGCACGCGGGGCAGATCCGGATCAGCGACCTCTTCATGGGCACGGTCGCCAGAACGCCGAGCGTCGCGGTGGACGTGTTGATCGACGCCGGGAACGGACGCGAGCGCCACCTCTCCGTCATCATGGAGGCCGACACGATCGCTCGGATCCTCGCCGACCAGGGGCTCCCGCCGAGCTGGAACGGCGCCATCCTGGATCGCAACGGGATCATCGTGGCCCGCACGCCCGATCACGAGCGCTTCGTCGGCCGCTCCGCGACGGGGGACAACCTGGAGCGCATCAGACACGCTGTCGCCAAGGGCGTGTTCGAAAGCGTGAACCTCACGGGGGTGGAAACCGTGCTCGCCCTGGCGCGCTCGCCGACCTCCGGGTGGACGATGATCCTGGCGGTGCCCCGGACGGAGCTGACGGCGGGCCTCAGGAACCTCGCTCTGCTCCTGGCCGGCGCGGCCGGCCTCCTGACCGCCCTGGGAGCCGGGTTTGCGGCCCATGTCGCCCGCAGGATCACCGGGCCCGTCGAGGGGCTCG
>DASPJU010000386.1:0-3665 GCA_035628475.1 Salinarimonas sp.
ATCCTCTACGTCGCCGCGAAGTGCGAGGAAGATGAAACGTTCGGCGCGGTGAAGCTGAACAAGCTGCTCTTCTTTTGCGATTTCGCCGCCTACGTGAGGTTTGGCGCTCCAATCACGGGGGCCAGGTACCAGAAGCTTCCACAGGGGCCGGCACCGCGAGCGCTGCTACCACTCAAGCGCGAGCTGGAGGATGCCCGAAGGGCCATTGAGAGAGCGCAACTCCGCTTCGGACGCTACAGACAGAAGCGACTCGTTCCCCTTGACGACCCGCAGATGGACGTATTCACCGCCGAGGAAATCGCGCTGGTGGACGAGATCATCGAACGGACCCGCCATCTAAACGCAAACGAAATAAGCGAACTGTCGCACGACATCAGCAGCGGCTGGCAGCTCGTAGCGATGAACGAGGACATCCCGTACCTGTCGGCGCGCGTCCCGGCGACCCCGCTTCCACTGACCGAGGAAGAGAGCCAGTGGGCGGCCGACGAATGCGCACGGCTCGGGATCTAGGCGCCCGGCGGGCATCATGCTGTCGGCCCCGAGGCTCCTCAGGGACCTGGTCGAGGAGCCCGGGTTCAGGGCCCAGAAGCTGAAGATCTTCGGCAGCGAGGACGCGGCCGAGGATGCCCTTGAGGCGGCGTTGTGGGCCCTCACCACTGACCCGGCGATCGGGCGGTATCCGCAGGTGTCCCATGGCGGCGCGCAGGCAATCAAGACCATCGCCACGAAGAACCACCCGGCCGTCCTGGTGATCTTCACGATCGAGAACTCGGGCGAGAGGGTTCGCCTGCACATGATCCGGCCACCGTCCTAGGTCTGCTCACCGCCCTGCCACCTGCTGCCTGTCATTGCGCGCGCACCGTTAGCCAATAACCGCCGGTACTTACCATCGATCACCGCCGGGGACCGCGCGACCGTTCGTTAGCCTGCTCCTGCACCTACGCAGCGGGAATGTCCTGCCCGGCGCGCGCGCTGGCCGACCAGGGTCAGTCTCCCCTGGTCGGCTCGGGAATACCCGGCAGAAGAAGTTGTGGGGTGTACTTCGGGTGCATGTGGTCCATCTTGGACATGAACCACGCCCACTCGCCTTCCTTGGTCAGCTTAAGCAGGGTCACAACAGAGGCCAGGTGTTCGCGGAGAGCAGGAACGCCGTAGTCCGGCGTCAGTCGCTGGAACAGCTTGTTCTTGAATCTCCCCTTGTCGTCGCGCGGCGTGACCTCCCGAAGCCTGTCCAGCACTCCAGGCGCCAGGCGGGCGTACACGATATCGCTCGTCCACTTGCCGACGATCTGCGGACGTCGCCCCTGGAGCGGAGACTGCTTCCACTTCCGGATCCGGTAGATGTTCTCGTAGTAGTCGTCGGGGAACGTTTTCACCCACCGTGCGAGTTCCTTGGAGATGAACGCTTCGAGGATCTCGGCAAGGGCGGTGCGGGCGCGGTCGTACTGGTAACCGGTCGCTTCGTCGACGAGGGCGATGATGCCGACGCGCGCGAGACCGCGCACCAGGAGGTCGCAGGCGGTGATGATGCTCTCGTACCGCTTGGGAACCACCCCTTTATCGGCGAGCGACTGGTCGCGGAGCTTGAGGTAGACATCGCACACCATCGGTAGGAGCTCGGCGTCCCACCCGACCATTTCCCGGCCGGCCATCGTGGTGAAGAAGTAGGGTTTCGTCGACGCGCGCAACTCGGCGGAAATAAAGGGCTGAAGGGCCTCCGCCTGGAGAAAAAAGGGCAGTTCGTCGACGTCGGCACTGAGCGCCCCGGTCCCGGCTTTCGGCGTCCGCACGCGCCCGATCGCTTGAAGAAAGGTCCCCTGGGCGAGGATCCGCTTCCCGTTCGGCAGGACGTAGGCGTGCATCTCGGTGCCCGCGATCGGGAACTTCCCCTCATGGGTCGCCTGCAGAACCCCGGCCCAGCGCGTGCCGGCTGCCTTCTTGGCGATTTCCCGCCTGCGCTCGGGCGAGAGTGCTTTGGCGCGGGCATGGCCCCCGGCGGCTCTATCTGGACTCGGCTTGGGTTTGTCGTCTGTCATTTTGTGCAAGCATCCTCTCCCTGTCTCAATGCTTGCACGGCAGGTGACGCCGCTGCAAGCATTTTCGTCTCGACCCATGCTTGCAGCGGGTCGGACGGAACCGGGCGACCTGTTTTTCCACGGCTTGATGTCGCGGTCGCCAACACGGCGCGCAGTGTCCGTCCCTGTTCGTCACGTCGTTTTTGGACTTGACATTTTGTGACGGCACAGCTACATTCATCTCATCAACGGCGCACTAGCCGTCCCGGATCTGCAGCGCTCGTGACGTGAGTCGTCCCCCATCGGGGGACGCAGGGCGAACGGCGCAAGGCGGGTGAGTCCAGGGCCGGTGGGCGGAGTTGGTGAAAGGGGGCTGCAGCGTGGCGCTACGGGTTGGCAGCAAGGGGCGAGGACGAGACGGGGCGGTGGACAAGGCGTGCCCCAACGAGTGCTGCCTTGAGCAGATCGACGCGGAGACCGGGTATGTCGCCGAGTGCGACGACTGCGGGAAGGTGCTCTGCGGGTCGTGCCGAGTTTGCGATCGCTGTAGGGAGGACGCGGATCCCGCGGGGTACCTGGATCGGGCGCTGGACGCTTACAAGGCGTGGAGGGATGCGTGATGCGCGGCGAATGGGACATGCGCGCGTGGGCGGCGGATCGTGACTGGCGCCGCGCCGCCCGCGAGGCGCGCGAGGACATCGCCGGTGTGGTGCAGACCACGGACCGTGACGACACCGGCGTCTCGTACGCGGTGTTCGTGACGTTGCGCAGCTTCGCTGCGAACGCGTACGAGGAGGGAGAGGACCGGCTCCAGATCTGGGGCACCCGGGTGGACTTCGGGCAGTGCGACCGCAACGTGGCCGGCGGGTCCGACTTCGTCCACGCCTCCCGTGAGCAACAGCGCATCGCCGACGAGATCGTGGCGATCGTGTGGAGGGACGCGTGACCACCATCTGTGAGGTCTGCCGGAGCGCGCACACCGACGACGAGCGCAACCACTGGGGGCGCATCTCGGATCTCGCGTCGGAGGACGTCAACGCGGTCTCGCGCAGCATCGCCGACGATGTCGTGGTGCGGAAGAGGCGCTTCCGCCGAGGGGACTACCTGGTCCTGCGTTACCAGCGCGCGTTGCACGACAACGCACTCTCGTGGGCGTGCTGGCGCTTGGTCACCGGCATTGCCCCGTGCGCCCATCCGGGCCGCGAGGGGTCGCGGTGAGCGGGGTCTATTGCCTCTCGTGCACCCAAGGTCACGAGGGGGACGAGTGGGACCAGGACGCGAGGACGCCGAGCATTCGCAAGGCGGTCCTGTGTAGCGGGTGCGGTGGGGAGCTGTGCAGGCCGTGCGTGGTGGCCGGGTACACGCGCTGTCTGGACTGCGCCCGCTGGGTTTCGAACTGGAGGGATGCGGCGTGAGCTTCTATCTGCTGTACGGGATCCGGGGGCGAGAGGCACGGCTAGCCGCGGGGCCGTACGAAGGACCGGGCGAGCTGGACAGGGGGACCAAGGCACTTCTTGCCGCTGGCGCGGATCCAGATCGGCTCGAGGTGCGGCTGGCGATCGAGCCGCTCCCCTGCCCCAAGTGCGGGAAGCCAGCGACGGTGGAGCCGTGCGCCGACGACCGCCACTACTGGGCCGGGTGCCACGAGCA
>DASPJU010000387.1:0-11127 GCA_035628475.1 Salinarimonas sp.
GAGCCCCATGTCCGCCACCCTCTTCCTCGTCCAGACGCTCAACGGCCTGCAGTTCGGGATCATCCTGTTCCTGATCGCGGCCGGGCTGACGCTCGTGTTCGGGGTGATGGACTTCATCAACCTGGCGCACGGCGTGCAGTACATGGTGGGCGCCTATCTCGCCGCTGCCTTCACGGCCATGACGGGCAGCTTCGGCCTGGGGGTCCTCCTGGCGCTGCCCGCCGCGCTGGCCTTCGGGCTGCTCCTCGAGGTGCTGGTCTTCCGCCACCTCTACGACCGGGACCATCTCGACCAGGTGCTCGCCACCTTCGGGGTGATCCTGTTCCTGAACCAGGGGGTGAAGGTCGTCTGGGGCGCGGCCCCCCTCTTCGTCCCGGTGCCCTCCCTCCTGTCCGGCTCGATCCAGATCGCCCCGGGCCTCCTCTATCCCGTCTACCGGATCGCCATCATCGCGGCGGGCCTGGGGGTCGCGGCGCTGCTCTACGTGCTCGTCAACAACACCAAGGCGGGGATGCTGGTGCGGGCCGGCGCCACCAACGCGCCCATGGTCTCGGCTTTGGGCGTCGACATCCGCCGGCTCTTCATGCTCGTCTTCGGCTTCGGGGCGATGCTCGCGGGCTTCGCGGGCGCCATGGTGGCGCCGATCCTGTCCGTCGAGCCCGGCATGGGCGACAACCTTCTCATCCTCGCCTTCGTGGTGATCGTGATCGGCGGCATCGGCTCGATCCGCGGCGCCTTCATCGCGGCCCTGATCGTCGGCCTGGTCGACACGCTCGGGCGCTCCTTCGCCTCGAATATCCTGCGCGTCTTCCTCGAGTCCGGCCCCGCGAGCCAGACCGGGCGGGCCCTCGCCCCGATGCTGATCTACATCCTCATGGCCGCGGTGCTGTTCTTCCGCCCGTCCGGCCTGTTCCCGGTCAAGAGGTGACGCGCGTGAACGAGCTCGCCGGCGCCTCGCCCGCCCTCGACATTCCCCGGGCGCCCGCGCTGCGGCGCTGGGGCGTGCCCGCCCTCGTGCTGGCGGCGTTCGCGCTGGCGCCGATCGGGGCGGCGTTCGGGGCGGAGGGCTACATCCTCTCCCTGCTGACGCGGGTGATGATCTTCGCCATCGCGGCGATGTCGCTCGACCTGATCCTCGGCTACGGCGCGCTGGTCTCCTTCGGGCACGCCGCCTTCCTGGGGATCGGCGCCTACGCGGTGGGCATCCTGGCGAGCCACGGGATCGAGGACGGCCTCCTCCAGCTCGGCCTCGCCCTCGGCGCGTCCGCGCTCTTCGCCCTCGTGACGGGCGCGATCTCGCTGCGCACGAAGGGCGTCTACTTCATCATGATCACCCTCGCCTTCGGGCAGATGCTGTTCTTCCTCGCCACCTCGCTCGCGGCCTATGGCGGCGACGACGGCCTGACCCTGCCGGCGCGCAGCCGGATCCTGGGCACGGGCATCCTCGAGAACCAGCACGTCCTCTACTACGCGGTTCTGGCCTTTCTCGCGGGCGCCTACCTCCTCTGCCGCGCGGTGGTCGCCTCCCGCTTCGGGCGCGTGCTGCGGGGGGCGCGGGAGAACCCCGTGCGCATGCAGGCGATCGGCTTCTCGCCCTATCCGTTCCAGCTCGCGGCCTACGTGCTCGCCGGCACCCTGTGCGGGCTCGCGGGCTTCCTGCTCGCCAACCAGACGGAGTTCGTGAGCCCCGCCTACATGACGTGGCAGCGCTCGGGCGAGTTCATCGTGGTGGTCATCCTGGGGGGCCTCGCCTCCCTGCACGGGGCCATCGTGGGCGCCGCCGCCTTCCTGCTCCTGGAGGAGGTGCTGTCGGGCTATACCGAGCACTGGAAGATGATCTTCGGGCCGCTCCTGGTCCTCGTCGTGCTCTTCGCGCGCGGGGGCATCCTCGGGCTCCTGGGGGTCCGGAATGGCTGAGGCGATCCTCGACCTCGTCTCCCTGCGCAAGGCCTACGGCGCGCTGGTCGTGACCGACGATGTCTCGCTCTCGATCCGCGCGGGCGAGCTGCACGCCGTCATCGGCCCCAACGGCGCCGGCAAGACGACGCTCATCCACCAGATCTCGGGTCTCGCGCCCTCCGACGAGGGCCGCATCCTCTTCGACGGCCACGAGATCACGCGGCTGTCCATGGCGCAGCGGGCGCGGCGCGGGCTGGCGCGCTCCTTCCAGATCACCTCGATCCTGCCGGGCTTCTCGGCGCTCGAGAACGTGGCTCTCGCCGTGCAGGCCCGCTCCGGCTCGAGCTTCCGCCTCGTCGGCGACGCGGCCCGGGAGAGCGGCCTCAACGGCGAGGCGATGGGCTTCCTGGCCGGCGTCGGCCTGGCGCATCGCGCCCTCGTGCCGGCGGGCCAGCTCTCCCACGGCGAGAAGCGCCAGCTCGAGCTCGCCGTCGCGCTCGCCACGCGCCCCAAGCTCCTCCTCCTCGACGAGCCGCTCGCCGGCACCGGCCACGAGGAATCGGAGCGGGTGGTCGAGACCCTGCGGGGCCTCAAGGGGCGGTACACGATCGTCCTCGTCGAGCACGACATGGACGCGGTGTTCTCCCTCGCCGACCGGGTCTCGGTGCTGGTCTACGGCCGCGTCGTCGCCACGGGCACCCCGGAGGCGATCCGCGCCAACGCGGAGGTGCGGGCGGCCTATCTCGGCGAGGAGGCGGCGTGATGGGGAGGGCGTCGCACCCCCTCACCCCAGGCCCCTCTCCCCATGCGAGAGGGGTGGGAGCGCCCGCATGCTGACCGTCTCCGGCCTGCAGACGTCCTATGGTCCCGCCCAGGTCCTGTTCGACATCTCTTTCGAGGTGCGGGCCGGCGAGGTGGTGACGCTGCTCGGGCGCAACGGCATGGGCAAGACCACGACGGTGAGCTCCATCATGGGGCTGGTGCGCCCCAAGGGCGGCGCCGTCTCGTTCGAGGGGCGGCCGATCCGGGGCCTGGCGCCCTACCGGATCGCCCAGGCCGGCCTCGGCCTCGTGCCGGAGGGGCGGCAGGTCTTCCCGACGCTGACCGTGGAGGAGAACCTCGTCGCCACGGCCGCCGCCCGGCACGGCGCGCCGCGCTGGACGCTCGATCGGGTCTACGACCTGTTCCCGCGGCTCAAGGAGCGGCGGGGCAATCTCGGCTCGCAGCTCTCGGGGGGCGAGCAGCAGATGCTCGCGGTCGGCCGCGCCCTGATGACCAACCCGAAGCTCCTGATCCTCGACGAGGCGACGGAAGGCCTCGCCCCCCTGATCCGCGCCGAGATCTGGGACTGCCTGCGAAAGCTCAGGGGCGACGGCCAGTCGATTCTCGTCATCGACAAGACGATCGACGCGCTGATCCCCCTCGCCGACCGCCACGTGGTGGTCGAGAAGGGCCGCGTGGCCTGGACGGGCACGAGCCAGGAGCTCGCGGCGGATCCGACGGTGCGGGACCGGTTCCTGCACGTGTGAGGCCGGTCCGGCTCGGCGTCAGGCCAGCCCCTCGAGACGCCGGCGTGTCTCGGGCATCCGGGCGAGCGACGCATCGAGGCGCTCCCGCCAGCGCGGGCCGGCGGCGCGGGCCGCCTCCCAGGCCTCCAGCAGGTCGTCGGGCCGATCCTCCGCCAGGATCCCGATCAGGAACTGGGCCTGCAGGCGGTCCTTGACCGCCTTGAGGCTGTCGGGCCCCTCCCGGCGGCGATCAGCGACGATGAGCTTGTGGATCGCGAAGCGCTCCGGCCCGGGGACCTGGACGAGCACGCCGCTGCCATAGGTCAGCACCGCCTTGATCGGCTCGGTGAGCGCCGCTCGGGTCTACCAGGCGGCTCCGGAACCGCCTGGCAGGCTCCAGGTCCCTGCTCCGTCGTGGGTCCCTGCGGACAACCGGAGGCCACCCCTCCGCGACATCCTCTAGGGATCCTCGCGCTCGTCGGCCGTCGAGATCGCGGCTTTCCCGGCGGCGTCGAGGGCGGGCTCGGCCGCTCGGCCCCATGGTCCCGGGAGCGGCAGCACGCCGCCCGTGTAGGCCGCCCCGGTCCTGATCAGGCCCTCGAGAAAGCTCTGCGTGCCCAGGCTCTGCGCCACGTGGGGGCCGAGCCCAAGCCGCTCGCTTGCCTCCCGCGTCGCCAGCCCGAAGCCGCTCGCCGCCGCGCCGCCAGCGAGCGGTCCGCCCGCGCGGACGCCCGCAGCGATCGCCGCGCCGGCGGCGGCGCTCGGAACGAGGGCGGTTGCGCGCCCTCCCGTCTCCGTGCGCTCGGTATCCCGGTCGAGGGCCCTTCGCACGGCCTCCTCGGCCTTGCGCCCCGCCCTCTCGAGCCGGGCCTCATCCACCCCGTCCCCGTTGACCCGGCGGTCGAGGAGCGCCTCGTAGGCGATGATCGCTCGGTCGGCGTCGAACCGGGCCCCCTCGGCACCCCCGCCCTGGCCCAGGGCGTCGCCCGCCGCGCGGGCCGTGTTGGGCTCGTCCATGGCCGCGAGCGCATCGCGCAGCTCGCCGATGCGCCATCCGTGCAGGGCCGCATCCCGGGGATCCACCCGGGTGGTCGAAGCCGTGGAGCCCGATGCCCGCGGGCGCGTCTCGAGTTCGCTTGGGGTGAGCGGCTCGTCCCCCGTGACGCCGACGACGCGCCCGCCCCGGGCCTCGTAACGGTCGGTTCCCGTGCCGATGGACCCGCCCGGCGCGGGCGGGCCGTGCTCGCGGCCGATCGCGTCCTGGCGCCTGCCGCTCATCGGGGTCGCCTCGCCGTTCGGTCCCGCCTCGTAGGCGATCGTCGCCCCGTTGCCGTCCGAGGGCCGACGGGTCCGCTCGGCCATGTCGGCCTCGCGCGTTGCCTCGCTGCGGCGATGCTCCTCGATGATGGCGCCGGTCGCGCGCTCCCTGCGCGCGATGGCCTGCATGTCGCCCTGGTGCGTTCTGTTGAGGAGCGCCGAAGCCTCCGCGCGCTCGCGGCTGCTCAAGGCGCCGATGCGCTCGCTCTGCGCCTCGGTGGCGGCCTGCCGCGCCACCTCGCGCTCCGCCCGTCGCGCGTCGCCATCCGCCGAGGTGTCGTTGGCATGGATGCGCAGGCGCGCCGAGAGCGGGCTCGCCGCGAGGCTCTCCAGGGTGGCGCGCCCGGTCCAGCGCTGCCATTCCGGCGAGCCGTTGGAGAGCACCGGCCGGGCCTCGACGTCCCCGTTCCGATCCTGGCTGCCCACGATCACGCGGTTGTCGCCCGTCATGAGCGCGAAGTCGCGCCGCCCGTCCGGGCCGAAGGGCGTCGCGACGATCCGGTCGCCCAACGGCGCGGCGTCCGGGCCCAGGTTGATCTGCGCCGTCTCCCGCAGCCGAGCGGGCACCCGGGCCATCCCTGCCTGGCCGGTCGGGGCGGCGCCCCCGCCGCCCACCAGGGAGCGCCCAGGAGCCACGGGCTTATCGGGATCGGCGGAGCCCATGCGGGCCGGATCGCCCACATAGGTGAAGCGCCCTGCCATGGTCTCGGGCACGCCCTGCTCGGTGAGCGCCACCTTGTTGGGCCCGACCGCCACACCCGTGAAATGCGCGCCGCCGATCTGCGCGAGGTAGCGCTGGCCGCCCTCGCCGGGCCAGCTCATCACCCCCGGCCCGATCGCCCGGGCCGCGCCGTTGGACAGCTCCGATCCCAGGGCCTGCGTTGACGGCGAGACCGCTGGCGTCGCTTGAGCGAGGAACGCGGGGCCTGGACTCGCCTGCGCGACCGCGCCGGGCATGGGCGTCGTCTGCGGCGCGGGGGTGGAAAGGGACCAGGACGTCATGAGCAGACCCGACGGGCAAGCGGATCACCGCATCATAAATCGAACGGATACCACAGTAAACTATCATATATTATATACGAAATTTGCATGAAAACAAACTATGATGATGCTTTTCCGTCGACTACTCCGCCGCGAGCTTCGCTCCGGCGGCCTCCGCTCTCAGCTCCGCCCGCGTCTTCGGCTTCGCCTTGATCTTCAGGTCTTCCAGGTCCGCCCGGTCGCGCGCGGCGTTGCGCAGGATCTGGTCCTGGCCCGCGCGATATTGCGGCGGGCAATGGGTGCGCACCCCGTACCAGGCGGCGGCCTGCATCGTGAAGAACGGGTCGACGAGGTGGGGGCGCCCCAGGGCCACGAGGTCGGCGCGGCCGGCGGCCAGGATGGTGTTGACCTGGTCGGCCGTGGTGATGTTGCCCACGCACATGGTGGTGACGTGGGCCTCGTTGCGGATCTCGTCCGAGAAGGGCGTCTGGAACATGCGCCCGTAGATCGGGCGCGCATGCGATACGGTCTGGCCCGTCGAGACGTCGACGAGGTCGACGCCGGCCTGCGCGAAGATGCGTGCGATCTCGACCGCCTCCTGGGAGCTGAGGCCGCCCTCGGCCCAGTCCGTGGCGGACAGGCGCACCGACATGGGCTTGCGGGCCGGCCAGGCGGCCCGCATCGCGGCGAAGACCTCGAGGGGAAAGCGCACCCGGTTCTCGAGGGAGCCGCCGTACTCGTCGGTGCGGCGGTTGGTGAGCGGGGACAGGAAGCTCGCCAGCAGGTAGCCGTGGGCGCAGTGCAGCTCCAGCATGTCGAAGCCGCAGCGCTCCGCGCGCGCGGTGGCCTGGACGAAGTCCGCCACCACCTTGTCCATGCCGGCCCGGTCGATCTCGCGGGGCACCTGGCTGTCGGGAAAATAGGGCTCCGGCGAGGCCGAGCAGATGTCCCAGGCGCCGCTCTCGAGAGGCCGGTCGATGCCCTCCCACATGAGCTTCGTGGCGCCCTTGCGGCCGGCATGCCCGAGCTGGAGGCAGAGCTTCGCGGCCGAATGGCCGTGGACGAAGGCGACGATGCGCCGCCAGGCCGCCTCCTGCTCGTCGTTCCACAGCCCCGCGCAGCCCGTCGTGATGCGCGACTCGGGCGAGGGGCAGGTCATCTCCGTGAAGACCAGCCCCGCCCCGCCGGTGGCCCGCGAGCCGTAATGGACGAGGTGGAAGTCGGTCGGCACGCCCTCCACCGCCGAGTACATGTCCATGGGCGACATCACGACCCGATTCTCCAGGGTCATGTCGCGCAGGCGAAGGGGCTGGAACATAGGGGGGACGGGCTTGTCGGCGTCCACCTCGAGGCCGCGCTCCGCGGTCAGGCGCGCAAAATGCCGGTCGACCTCGGCGACGAAGCCCGGCGCCCTCAGGCGGAGGTTGTCATAGGTGATGGCCTTGGCGCGGGTCATGACCCCGAAGGCGAACTGGACCGGGTCGAAGCCCAGGAATCGGTCCACGTGCTCGAACCAGACGAGCGACACGTCGGCCGCGTGCTGGATCTTCTCCACCTCCTCGCGCCGCCCGGTCTCGTAGGCCCGCAGCGCGCCCGGCACGTCGGCGTGCCGGGCGAACGCCTCGTAGAGGGCGATGGCGTCCTCCATGGTGAGCTTGGTGCCCGAGCCGATGGAGAAATGGGCGGTCGCCTTGGCGTCGCCCATCAGCACCATGTTGTCCTTCACCCAGCGCTTGGAGCGGATCATCGGGAAGGAGCGCCACAGCGAGCGGTTGGTGAGCACCGGATGGCCGTCGAGGAACCACCCGAAGATCCGCTCCATCAGCCGCGCCGATTCCTCCTCCGACATGCGGTCGAGGCCAGCGCGCCGGAAGGTGTCGGGGTCGGTCTCGAACACCCAGGTCGAGCGCCCCGCCTCGTACTGGTAGGCGTGGGCGATGAAGGGCCCCCACTCGGTCTCCTCGAACAGGAAGGTGAAGGCATCCAGCGGCTTGGTGGAGCCCATCCAGGTGAACTTGTTCGGGCGCAGGTCGACCTCGGGCGCGAAATGCTCCTTGTGCATCTCGCGGAAGCGCGAGTTGATGCCGTCGGCCAGCACCACGAGGTCATGGCCCTGGAACTGCGACAGGTCGTCGATCTCGGCCTGGAACACGAAGGCGACGCCGAGCTCCCGGGCGCGCTCCTGGAGGATGGTCAGGAGGGTCCGCCGCGAACAGCCGCAGAACCCGTTGCCGCCCACGCGATGGACCGTGCCCTTCACGTGGATCGCGATGTCGTCCCAATAGGCGAATTCCTGGGTGATCCGCTGATAGCTCGGGCCGTCGTGGCGCTCGAAATTGTCAAGGGTCGCGTCCGAGAACACCACCCCGAAGCCGAACGTGTCGTCCGCCCGGTTGCGCTCGTAGACCGTGATCTCGGCCTGAGGCTCACGCTTCTTCATCAGGATCGCGAAATAGAGCCCCGCCGGCCCGCCGCCGATCACCGCGATCCTCATCGCCGCCTCCCTGGTGGACGGGAGATATTTTAAGCTTAAAGCAATTGCGCGCAAGAGCGGCGGATTGTCTGGGCGGCGGGGCGGGCCGTGGGGGCCCGTCCCGCCGCGGGGGACCTCGTCAGAGACGCGTGGTGCTGTCGGTGCCCGTGCCCGTGGTGCGCCGGCTGTCGTCCACCTCGACGACGCTGCTGCGCGCGTGGGTGGAGGCGGGCGTGAGCGTCGTCGTGGCGCCGGCCAGCGGCGCGAGCCCCATGCGGGCGGTGATCGTCGGCTCCACGGTGCCCATGCGCCCGCCGAACCAGGACGCGACCGCGCCGAGGATCAGCCCCAGCGCGCCGAACAGCGCGCCGCGCGAGACCGCCTTGGCGGCCGTGTCGGCAGCCTGCTTGGCCTGCTCCTTGGCCTGGTCGGCCGTCTGGCGGTACTGCTGCTCGTAGTCGGCCACGCGCTTGCGCGCCTCGTCGACGGGGATGTTCTGGGCCCGGGCGATGGCCTCGGCCGCGCGGGTGCGGGCCTCGTCGGCCTTGGCCTGGTCGCCCGTGAGCGCGGCGCGCACGGCGGACACGGCCGCATCGCGCAGGGCCGCGGGATCGTTGCCGCCGGTGGCGCCCCGCACCTGCCGCTCGATGGCCCCGAACGGATCGGCGACCTGCGAGAGCCCGGGCGCCGCGGCCTGCGCGGCCGTCTGCGCCGTCTGGCCGACCGCCGAGGTCACGCCGCCCAGCGCGCCCGAGACCGTGCGGTAGGCGCCGCCGAGGATGCCGCCCACCGTCGAGCTGAGGAGATAGAAGATGACGAGGGTGGTGAGCGCCCACGTGGCGAGCCCGTGCCAGCCGGCGGTGCTCTCCTTCGGCTTGCCGGCCAGCCGCCCGGCCGCGTAGCCGCCGGCGAGCGAGGCGAGGATGCCCGAGAGCGCGAACCAGATGCCGGCGCCGATGGAGAAGGAGCTCGCCGAGGGATTGTCGGCCGCGCCGCCCGTCGGGTCGAGGGTCGCGGCCCCGATCCCGATGCCGAGCAGGTTGAGGACGAGCTGCGTGACGAGCGCCACCACGACGCCCGCCAGCACCGCGCCCCAGGAGATCTTGTTGAGCATGATCGAGCGCGCGTCCTCGGCCGGCGTCACCGGGCTCACGTGCGGCGCGTCGTGGTCGCCGCGATTGCGCGGTGTGTCGGGATGATGGATGTCGGCCATGGACGAACTCCGTTCGAGATTCCCATGGCAACCGGCGACGAGAGGCAAGGTTTCCTTGCAATCCGGCTCGGACGGACAGAATACCTCGACGTCAGCCCTCGCCACCGGCGAACACGTAGCCCTCGCCGCGCACGGTGCGGATCAGCGTCGGGTTGTCGGGGTCCGCTTCGAGCTTGCGGCGAAGCCGCGTGATGCGCACGTCGATGGCGCGGGCGCTGTCGTTGCCCTCGCGGGCCGGCGCGAGCTCCAGGAGCTGGGCTCGGGAGAGGACGCGGCCGGGGCGCTGCGCCAGGGCCTCGAGCAGGTCGAGCTCGGCCGCGGTGAGCGATACCTGGGCCCCGTCGGGACCGGCAAGCCGCCGGCTGTCGAGGTCGAGCTGGAAGGGCCCCACGGCCATCTGGCGCGAGGACGCGGCGGCCGGCGCGCTGGCGGCCTGGACGGGCGCGGTCTCGGCGACGCGGCGCAGGACCGAGCGGATGCGGGCCAGCAGCTCGCGGGGGTCGTAGGGCTTCACGAGATAATCGTCGACGCCGATCTCCAGACCGACGACGCGGTCCGCCGTCGAACCCGCGGCGGAGGCGAAGATCACCCCCGGCGGCCGCGCCTGACCCACGAGCCAGCGCGCCACCGAGCGGCCGTCCTCGCCCGGCATCGCGATGTCGAGGACCGCGACGTCGATGGTGCGCCCCTCGACGAGGCTCCGGAACGCGCTCGCGCTGCCTGCGGCCAGCACCGTGAGGGCGCGCGCCTCGAGATATTCGACGATCGCCTCGCGCAGGTCGTTCTCGTCTTCCAGGATGGCGACGGTCGGCATGGTGGCTCCCTCGGTGGAACGTCCCCTGGAGTCGGTCGCATGTCCTCGCGGGGAACCGGAAGCCACGTCCCCGGGACGTCCTCCAGGGGACCCCGGACGCGCCGTCCGGTCAAGCTCGCGATCGGATCTCAGGGCTCCGTGACGGGCAGCGGCGTGGCGAAGGGCTCGACCCGCAGGGACGAGGCGGCGAGCACCGCGACCCGCCGCAGGGGCGCCTGGCGCAGGACCCCGTCGGCGCCTTGGCGCACGGCGTATTGCCAGGCGCTGAGCCCGCCCTCGGCCATGATGGCGCGGGCGACGAGGCCCACGTCGGCCCCGCCGATCCGGGCGATCTCCTCCCGGGTGAGACCGATGACCAGGTCGTCGCGGGTGGTCACCACCTTGAACAGGGTGACGGGCGCCTCGTCGGCCCGGGCGGAGGGAGCGCCCGCCAGGGCGGCGGAGGCGGCGAGGATGAAGGCGCGGCGGTCGAGCATGGGGGATCTCCTCGGAAGGGTCATGCCGCGGGACGCATCTCGGCGGCGGCCGTGATCATGACCCCGGCCAGCACCGCATAGGCCCGGGCCCAGGCCGCGCGGGCCTCGGCGTCGAAGGCCGCGCCGAGGCGGGCCGCCAGGGCATCGAGGAGCGCCGCCCCGACGGTGTCGTAATGGCGGGGCTCGGCCCCATAGGCGGCGTGGCGCCGGCCGAGCGAGCGCACGTCCGCCACGATGGCGTCGAGCCGGTCGAGGGCCTGGACCACGTGGGCCAGCACCATGACGAGCTTGCGCCCCTGCTCCGTCATGTCGCCCTTGAACAGGGGGCGCAGGCCCGGGTCGAGCTCGAACAGGCGGGCGTAGAACGTGCCGGCCAAGGCGTCGGGCGCGCCGGCGAGGCTGCGGAACCCAGAGCGGATGAGGGCGATGTCGGAGGGGGTCATGGA
>DASPJU010000388.1:0-3188 GCA_035628475.1 Salinarimonas sp.
CTGCCGCACGGTCGACCGGGCGAGGGACGGGACGCTGATCCTCATGGCGGGCTTCTCTCCGAAGGTGGCTGCATGATTCCGCTGCACGCATGGCTGGACGACTGGGATCATCTGCCGGTCCACGGCGTCCATGGCCGCACGATCATTCAGGCCGCCGCCGAGCTCGACCGCAGGGTTGCCCTCCACGGGATAGACCTGATGGTCACAACCGACCCTTGGGCCTATCGGCGGATCATCGAGCGGGCGACGGAGACGTTCAAGGACACGCAGGCCGTCCCGTCCATACTCCCACTGCTCAACCGGCACGCCGACCCGATCAGCCGTCTCATTCGGCCGAGCCTCTTCTTTGCGCTGGTGGGCACGCGACCGGAACGCCCGGCGCCGCTGCTGACCACGGCGACAGGCTGTCGTTATGACGGCCCGATCCGCTCCCTGTTGGAGACGCAACGGCTCTGGACCGATCGGACAGCCACGCGCGCACCGTTCAAGGAAGTCTGCGTCGAGGGTGTCGACAAAGCGCTCGATGCGCTCGGCCCGGTTCATCATTGCGGCTCGACATGGGTCGACATCGAGCACCGCGGCAAGGACATCGGCAAGATGATGGCGCGGATCAACGTCATGTGCGCCTGGCTGAAGTTCGGCGCCTTCCCGATTTTCGGCACGACCGTTCCGGGAAAGAACTTCCACGCCGAGCGCGTGATCGGCAAGGCGTCGATGGATGGCACGCCCAGCGACCTCATCATCTTCTCGCCGAACTATGTCGTCGCCGACGCGCAGTCGGTCCTCACAATGAACCAAAGTCACGAATAGCTACCGCCGTAACCCGCAGGGAAGAGTCGGGGGACTCATGCCACGTCGTAACCAACCCGAGTTGGACTTCCACAAGACTGTCGCGCAGTACCTGGACAAGGCGCTGCCTGAGTCTTGCTGGTGGTCGACCTTTCCCTCTGGCGGAGGCGGGAAGGCGCGCGGCGCGAAGCTGAAGGCGTGTGGGCTGAAAGCCGGCGTGCCGGACATCCTGATCCTGTTCCCGACGCCCGAGGACTCCGCCGTTATCGCCACGGACATCCTGTGGCTGGAGCTGAAGGCGCCGAAGGGCTCGCTGTCCGACGCTCAAGAGGCATTTGTCGAGCGCATGGAGCGCTTCGAGACGGTAGCCGTGGCGACGTGCAAGACGCTCAACGACGTGTACGAAGCGCTTGTCGGTTCCGGCATCCGCCCGAGCGCGAGGCCCGCATGACCGACCTCGTTTCCCTCTCCGAGTCCCGCACCTGGGAGCAGAAGGAACCCTGCATGCACTCCTCCGCCAACATCAACGTTCCCGAAGGTTCCGGGTTGCGCCACGGCAATCAGTCATGGGGTGAGTCCGAGGACGCCTTCCTGCGCCAGGAGTGGGCCAAGGGAACGACAACGACCGCGATTGCCAAGCTGCTGACGTGGCGCGGGTTCGTCGTGTCCAAGAACGGCGTCATCGGCAGAGCCAACAGGATCGGGCTGCCCGCGCACACCCTTGCGCCCAACAGATCGCAAGTGCCGCTCGCCCGTCGCCTGCTTCCGCTTGCCCGTCCCTGGGAGAAGCCAAGGAAAGAGGGCTGCCGGTACATCGAAGGCGAGCCCAGGGGTATCGACACGATCTGGTGCGATGCACCGACAGGGAAAGACCCGGGTGAGCCCTATTGCGAGAAGCACAGATCAGTCTGCTACCGGGCACCGGATGAGCCGAAGTTCCCCAAGCAGGATCTTTCGTGCGCTTCGCGATCAAATCCGGATGGAACGAGAGCGGCATGAGCGACCCATGCTTCTCCGGTTTTCACCCACAGCCGCTAAGGATTGAGAGAATGACCACGCATCATTCCGGCCCCATGGGCTTCGTCGGCTGGCCGACCGATAGCAGGCTGCCGCATAGCTCGCTAACGGACCATGATGAAGCCCTGCGCAATGCTGCTGAGGCATTCGGGGGCCATCACGCTGGCCGTACAAACCAGTATCCGGATCGGGCCGCGCTCTGGTCCGCGATCAAAGCGTATCTTGAATACAAGCCCGGCCGCACGCTTGACCCGCCGCCATGGCTGGTGCGGGCGCTCGATCTGACTACCGCCATCAGCGACACGCTGCCGAAGGATCATCCGCTGCGGGCGAGGGCCGATGCGCTCGACGGCCTGCTGCTGCCCCTGATCCCAGTGAGCAGGTTCACGGATGCGTGCCGCGCGCGGCTATCGAGTCGCGCCGCCGATGAAAGCAACGCGCGTACCGCCGCAAACGAGGCATGGGACCGCCGTCGAGAGGCCATGTTCGACGCCTCCGAGGCTCGGAAGGCCGAAAAGCCGTGATCGTCCGCCGCATCACCGCCTTGTGCTCAGGCTGCGGCAACGCCGTGCGGACGGATCTTCACGACACCGATCCACCCGGTACGGCTCGCATCGAAACCAGCGCCTGCAATCTGTGTGACGACGGCGGCGGCTTTCCGCTTGCCTATCACTTCGCGCTCGATGGGCGCGAGCTAGAGCCGCTATGAGCCACGCCAAGAAGTTGGTTGACGGCCTGGGCCGCGAAATGACGCCGTGCGGCGAAAGCTTCCTCGACGGCTACACAGTGCCTGGGGAGTCCGGCCGGGTCCGGTATTACTTCATTGCCTCGTGTGGCGGGATTTGCGGTCCGGCGGGCGGCGGCGGGCGCCCGATGCTGCCGTGGCTTACCTATGCGCAAGCCGACAGCGTCGCCAAGGAAATGGACTGCGCGTTCCTGGCTGGGCAGCGCATCGGCCGAGACGGCTATGTCTTGGCCAACATCGCCGAGCTTGAGCGGCTGATCGAAGCAATCGACGACCTGACGCTGCCCGATCACTACGGAGGCTATGACCGGCACTTGGACGCCGTCTGTCGCGCGGGCATCAAGGGCATCATCCGAGACCGGATCGCCGAATTGAGCGGCGACGGCGTCACCCGCCCCGCGAACACCGCCGAGCAACTGGCCGCCACAACCTCGTTGTTGGCGGACACGGACTCCGCGACGGGCTCGGCCTCTATGCAGGGCGAGCAGACAAACGGAGCCACATCATGATCTTCAATTTTATGTGCGCTTCGCGATCGAGCATGGAGAGGGCGAGGACGGCATGAGCCAGAACCGTTCTTCAGCGGTCATGGCGCAGCGCATCGAGGCGCACGACAGCCTTGATGACTTTCCAACCC
>DASPJU010000389.1:0-7865 GCA_035628475.1 Salinarimonas sp.
CTCGCCCTGGAGGAGGCGGGGTGCTTCGCCCTGGTGATCGAGGGCGTGCCGGCGGCCCTGGGCGAGCGCATCACGGGCGCCGTGCGCATCCCCACCATCGGCATCGGCGCGGGGCCCGCCTGCTCCGGGCAGGTGCTGGTGCTGCAGGACCTGCTCGGCCTCGTGCCGGGCAAGAAGGCGAAGTTCGTGCGCACCTATGTGGACGGCTACGGCACCCTGCGCGAGGGCCTGACGCGTTTCGCCGACGACGTCCGCTCCGGCGCCTTCCCTGGCGAGGCCGAGAGCTACGCGGCCGCGCCAGGGACGTGAGGCCGCATGCGGTGGCGCGCCGCAGCCCCCTCGACCCGCCTCGGCGCCATGCTAGGTGACGTTGCGTCAGGTGGGAGGCGGGGATGGCTGAGGTGGTGCTGATCTATGGCGGCTCGGGCGGGATCGGCTCCGCCACCGCGCGTGCGCTCGCGGCGCGGGGTTACGGCGTGCACCTCGTGGGGCGCGATGCGGGGCGCCTGTCGGGCGTGCTGCCTGGAGCCGGGACGACGGCGGGCGACATCCGCGACGAGAGCCTGCCGGCGCGGGCCACGCAGGCCGCGGCGGCGCAGGGCCCGATCGCCGGTCTCGTCTATGCCATCGGCACCATCAACCTGAAGCCGGCCGCGCGCGTGAGCGAGGCCGACGCGCTCGACGACTTCCGCCTCAACGCGCTCGGCGCCTTGCGCGCCGTCCAGGCCGCGCTGCCCGCCCTCAAGGCGGCGGAGGGCTCGCCGGGCATCGTGCTGTTCTCCACCGTCGCCGTGGCGCAGGGATTCGCGGCGCATGCAAGCGTCGCCATGGCCAAGGGCGCCGTCGAGGGGCTCACCCTGGCGCTCGCCGCCGAGCTCGCCCCGAAGATCCGCGTCAACGCCGTCGCGCCCTCGCTCACCCGCACCGAGCTCGCCCGCCCGCTCACCGCCAACGAGACCATGGCCGGCGCCATCGCCGGCATGCACGCGCTCGGGCGCCTGGGCGAGCCCGGGGACATCGGGCCGCTGGCCGCCTTCCTGATCTCGCCCGAGGCCGGGTGGATCACGGGGCAGATCATCGGGGTGGACGGGGGCCGCTCGACCCTGCGGACCAAGGGGTAGGGGCGCCTGCTCCTCAGTCCCCTCCGAGCCGCACCCATCCGGACAGGCCCGCATAGGTTCCCGCCCGCCCGGTCCCGGGCAGGCTGCGCCCCGCGGAGACGCGCCAGGTCACGCCCGCGAAGGCGAACCCGGTCACGTGCGCCCCGACCCGCGCCTCGCGCCAGCCGGGCTCGGTCTTGTAGGACACCTCCGGCCCGGCATGGACCTCGCCCCACAGCCGATAGCCCGCCGAGGCGCGGGCATAGCCCTGAGGCCGGCCGGAGGCCGCGATGGCGGTGAGCGTGAGGAGCGTGTCGTCGGTGGGCCGGGCCCAGACCTCCCCTTGAAGGCGAACCCCGAGCCGCACGCGCCCGTCGCGCTCCAGGTCCGGCCCGGCGAGCAGGGTCACATGCCAGCGCGGCAGGGCCCATTGGTAGCCGGCGAGCAGGGCGGCCCCGGCATGGCGGCCTTTGTCGGGGCGCGGCCCGCTTGCGCCGGCGACCGCCAGGGCGACGAAGCCGCTCGCGTTCAGCGAGCCGTCGAGCGCATGCTTGAAGCCCGCGTGGCCGTGCAGGGAATGGCCGCTGTCGAGCCCGGCGAAGAACACGGTGCGCAGGTCGTCGGCGCGGCCTGGAGCCGCGAGGATCATGCAGGCGAGGAGGGGCACCGCGCGGCGCATGGGATCCGGCACGCAGGAGAGGCGTCGCCCCATCATGCGCCGCACGCGCGATCGCGTTCAAGTTGTTTTATGGTTGCGGGCTGCGTCAGCCGGGAATGGCGTAGGTGCCTGTCGCGTGACAGACGATCTCGTCCTCGCCCTGCGAGCGGATCGCGACCTCGCCCACCGCGAGGCGCCGGCCGAGCTTGAGGAGGCGGCACTCGGCAATCAGCGCGCGCTGGGCAGGCTTTCGCATGAAGTTGAAGCCCAGGTTGGTGGTGACGGCCAGCGCCACCGGGCCGATCTGCGCCAGGATCGCGACGTAGAGCGCGAGATCCGCGAGCGTCATCATGGCCGGGCCGGACAGGGTTCCGCCTGGGCGGATGTGGCGCTCGTGATAATCCATGCGCATGCGCGCGCTCATCGGGCCTACGGCCTCGACGTGGAAGGTGCGCCCGCCATGGTGGATCTGCGGGAACTCCCGGTCCAGGAAGGCGGTGACCTCGGCGGCGTTCATCAGGGGAGGGCGGTCGGGCATGGGTCCGGCGGGATGCGAGGGCGTGCCTTCTTGCACCATGCCCGCCGCGCGCCGACAATGGGGAGGTTCGAAGGAGGGATGCCCGTGAACGCCCATGTGGCCGTCGAGACCCCGCTGCTGCGCCGCGACGAGGGAGGCATCGCGATTCTCGCCCTCAACCGCCCAGGCGCGCGCCACGCGCTCTCCGAGGCGTTGATCGACGCGCTCGCCGCCGAGCTCGACCGGATCGCCGAGGACGCCGCCGTCCGCGCCGTCGTGCTGACGGCGGACGGCCCCGTCTTCTGCGCCGGCCACGACCTCAAGGAGATGAGCGCGCGCCGGGCCGACGCGGACCGGGGCCGGGCCTATTTCGCCGACGTGCTGGGCCGATGCTCCGTCATGATGCAGCGGATCGTGCGCCTGCCCCAGCCCGTCATCGCGGCGGTGGAGGGCCTCGCCACCGCGGCGGGCTGCCAGCTCGTGGCGAGCTGCGATCTCGCGGTGGCGGGGGAGGGGGCGCGGTTCTGCACGCCGGGGGTCCATATCGGGCTGTTCTGCTCGACGCCCATGGTGGCGCTCTCGCGCAACCTGTCGCCCAAGCACGCGATGGAGATGCTGCTGCTCGGCGACATGGTGCCGGCCGCCGACGCCGCCCGGATGGGGCTCGTCAACCGCGTCGTGCCGGCGGGGAGCGCCCTCGACGAGGCGCGGCGCATGGGCGCGATCATCGCGGCCAAATCCCCGCTCACCCTGCGGGTGGGCAAGCGGGCTTTCTACGAGCAGGGCGAGATGGGCCTGTCCCAGGCCTACGACCACGCCGCGCAGGCGATGGTCGAGAACATGCTGGCGCGCGACGCGGAAGAGGGGATCGGCGCCTTCATGGAGAAGCGCGATCCCGTCTGGCAGGGGCGCTAGGCCGGAGCCATCGTCTCGCCCGCCGCCCGGCGGAACAGCCGAGCGGCAACGAGCCAGAGGGCCACGAACAGCACCGTCAGCCCGATCGTCGCCGCCGGCCAGCCCCATCCGGCTGCCGCCGCGACGAGGCCGACCGCGGCCTGGGCCGACGCCGTCGCCGTGAGCGCGCGGGCCATGGCACGGGGCCGGAAGCGCCCGGCGAGGGCGACGATGAACCCGACGGCGAGCACGCCGCCGAACAGGAGGTTGGCCGGGTGATCCTCCGACCCGATGAGGCCGACCGCGAGGTTCATCCAGACGAGAAGGAACGCCCCCACGACCGCGACCGCGACGCCAGCGCGATAGGCCGCGCTCGCGGTCCGGCGCGTCGCCAGCTCGACGGCCGCGCAGGCCGCGAGCAGCATGATTCCGAACAGGGCGACATCGGCCCCGTCCCAGGCGACCTCGTCGGTGAACCGCATCGCGACGAGGGGGAGCAGCCAGAGAATCGCCGCGAGCAGCCAGGGTAGCGTCCTCCAGGACAACTGGCCCGATCCGCCGCCATGACCCGCGTGCCCGCCCATGAACCCGTCTCCACGCCCCGCCGAGCCTCACCGATGAACGGACGGTGTGGCGCCGCCATGGCGGTGCCGCGCCGCCCGCCTCACCCCTTCGGCAGCAGTGCCTCGGGGGGCCTGTCGGGCGGGAACCGGCCCGGGCGATTGAGACGGATGATCGGCTCGAGCTGCCAGATGCCGAGGAGGCCCACCGCCGTCCCGAAGGCGGCCGCGCCCAGGGCGCCGCTCGCCAGGGCCCGCCAGACGAAGAGGGCCACCGCCACGAGCGTGATCGCGGCGCCCGAGATCATGGCGTACCACATGGCGGCCGACTTGCCGGTGACGAGCTCGACGCGGGGATTGGCCCGGGCCACGGCGGCGATCAGCGACCGCGCGAAGGCCGAGTAGTCCGGCTCCTGGCTGGTCACGTGCATGAGCGACATCCAGCTCACGCTGGTGAAGCCGACCACGCGCCCGTCCGTCAGGGTGAGGCGCGTGCGGAACGCCCGCTGGGCGAAGCTGCGCGGCTCGTAGGTGAGCCGGATGCGGGTCACGGCCCCGAGGCGCACCTCGTCGACCTTGCGGGTCGAATCCACCACGAGGGTGTCGCCGACGATCCGCATGGCGATGGGATAGCCGACGGGGCGCGGATTGTGGCGGTAGCTCGGGGGCGGGGCGTCGTCGTCGCTCATGCAGGGCTTGTGCGGGATCGCGCGGGCGAGGGCAAGCGGCCAGCGTCGACGCGGGGGACGACGAGGCTGGGCGGCCGTCGCCCTTTTTCCGTCGCCATGACCGGACTATACCGGCGCCGCCGATCGATCATCCCTGGGGGCAAAGATCACGATGCGCCGTCCCGTCCTCGTCCTGGCCGCCCTCGCGGCGTTCCTCGCTCCGGCGCTCGCCCAGACCCGCGCGGCGCCCGAGAGCCGCGCGCAGGTTCAGCTCTCCTTCGCCGGCGTCGTGAAGCAGGCCTCGCCCGCGGTGGTGAACGTATACGGCGCGCGGGTGGAGCGGCGGCCCAACCAGGCCATGGACGACTTCTTCCGCCGCTATTTCGGCGAGGGACAGCCCGGCGGCATGCCGCAGGACAGGGTGCAGCGCTCGCTTGGCTCCGGCGTCATCGTCGATCCCACAGGGCTCGTCGTCACCAACAACCACGTCATCGAGAACATGACGGAGGTGAAGGTGGCGCTGGCCGACCGGCGCGAGTTCGAGGCCGAGATCGTGCTGCGCGATCCGCGCACGGACCTGGCGGTGCTGCGGCTCAAGGGCGGCCAGACCTTCCCGGCGCTCGCCTTCGGCGATTCGGAGGAGCTGGAGGTCGGCGACTTGGTGCTCGCCATCGGCAACCCCTTCGGCGTTGGCCAGACCGTGACGCAGGGCATCGTCTCGGCGCTCGCCCGCACCCAGGTGGGCGTCACGGACTACCAGTTCTTCATCCAGACGGACGCCGCCATCAATCCCGGCAATTCGGGCGGCGCGCTGGTCGACATGGCGGGCCAGCTCGTCGGGATCAACACGGCGATCTTCTCGCGCTCGGGGGGCTCGCACGGCATCGGCTTCGCGATTCCCGCCAGCATGGTGCGCACGGTGGTGGACTCGGCCAAAGGCGGCGGCAGGACGGTGCGCCGGCCCTGGCTCGGGGCGCGGCTGCAGGCGGTCAACCCGGAGATCGCCGACAGCGTCGGACTGGAGCGACCGACGGGCGTCCTCGTGGCGGCGGTGTCGGAAAAGAGCCCCGCCGAGGAGGCGGGCATCCGGCGGGGCGACGTGATCCTCGACGTGGACGGGCGCGCCGTCGACGACCCCGAATCCTTCGGCTACCGCTTCGCTCTCAAGGGCGTCGAGGGACGCACCGCCATGACGGTCATGCGCGGGGGCAAGCGCAACGTGGTGCAGGTGCGCCTCAGCCAGGCACCCGAGACGCGCCCGCGCGAGCCCGTGCGCATCCGCTCGCGCTCGCCGCTGTCGGGCGCCACGGCGGTCAACATGTCGCCCGCGGTGGCGGAGGAGCTCTCGATCGAGACCGGGACGGAGGGGGTGGTGCTTCAGGAGGTGGAGCGCGGCTCGGCGGCGGCGCGGGTCGGCTTTCAGCCAGGCGACATCATCCTCGCCATCAACGGCGAGCGCGTCGTCGCCTCGCGCGACCTCGACCGCGTGATGCGCGACGGCCGCGGCCTGTGGGAGATCACCATCAACCGCGGCGGCCGGGTCTTCACGACCGTGCTGGGGGGGTGATGGGAAGGTCATCCCGGGGCGGCCGAAGGCCGAGCCCGGGATGACGACGTGAGAGCGGCCCTACCGCCCGGCGGCCTGGCCCTGGCCACCGCCGCCACCGCGGCGCCGGTTGTTGCGGCCGGCCGGCTTGGCGCCCTGCGGGGGCGCGCTGGCGGGACGGGGACCGCGCGCGAACTGGCCGCCGCGCGGCTGCCCGCCCGGACGCCCGGGCCCGCCGCGGCCGGCGGGGCGAGCCCCCGGCTGCGGAGCCGCCGGGGCGGCCGTCTCGGGTTCGGCGTGGAAGCCCGCCGGCAGCGGCATCACAGGCACCTTCTGGCGGGTGAGCTTCTCGATGTCCTTCAGGTAGGCACGCTCCTCCCCGTTGCAGAACGAGATCGCGAGCCCGTCCGCCCCGGCGCGGGCCGTGCGGCCGATCCGGTGGACATAGGACTCGGGCACGTTCGGCAGCTCGAAGTTCACCACATGGCTCACACCCTCGACATCGATGCCGCGGGCCGCGATATCGGTGGCGATGAGCACGCGGCAGCGGCCGTCCCGGAAGGCGCCCAGCGCCCGCTCGCGCTGGCTCTGGCTCTTGTTGCCGTGAATCGCGGCGGCCTCGATGCCCGCCTTCTCCAGCCCGCGCACCACCTTGTCGGCGCCGTGCTTGGTGCGGGTGAAGACGAGGGCCCGGTCGACCTCCGGGTCCTTCAGCACGTGGGCGAGGAGCCCCTGCTTCTGTCCCTGCGCGACGAACATCACCTGCTGCGTCACGCGCTCGGCCGTCGTGGCCACGGGAGTGACCGCGACCTCGACGGGATCGTTGATGTAGTCGTCGGCGAGCGCGCGGATGGTCCTCGGCATGGTGGCCGAGAAGAACAGCGTCTGCCGCTTCTTGGGCACCAGGGTCACGATGCGCTTGAGCGCATGGATGAAGCCCAGGTCGAGCATCTGGTCGGCCTCGTCGAGGACGAGGATCTCGACGCCCGACAGCGTCAGCGAACGCCGGTCGACGAGGTCGAGGAGCCGGCCGGGGGTCGCCACGAGGATGTCGACGCCGTTCGCCAGGGTTCTCTCCTGGCGCCCGAGCGGCACGCCGCCGAACACGACCGTGGTCGAGAGGCGGAGATTGCGGCCATAGGCCTGGAAGCTGTCGGCGATCTGGCTCGCGAGCTCGCGGGTCGGGCTGAGCACGAGGACGCGGCAGCCCTTGAGGGGCGGGCGCTTCGGGGCGAGGCTCAGGCGGTGCAGGATCGGCAGCGCGAAGGCAGCCGTCTTGCCCGTGCCGGTCTGGGCGATGCCGATGAGGTCGCGGCCCTCCATGACCGGCGGGATCGCCTTGACCTGGATCGGGGTCGGGGTCTCGTAGCCCTCGGTGCGGAGGGCCTTCATGATGGGCTCGGCGAGGCCGAGATCCTTGAATTGCGTCACGATGGGATGTCCAAAACGGAACGCCCGGACGCATCGGCGCCGGGTCGGTTCACGGGTGTCGAATGAGCGACCCGCGTGATTGGGACGATCGGTCGGGAACGGCTGCCGAAGGGGAGGCCGGGATGCCGCGGGGGCGCCCTCACGCAGGCCTCGCACAAGCGGGATCGGTCCCGCCGCGCCGTAGTTCATGGGATATGCGGGCGGGGGGCCCCAATGTCAATGGCGGCCGCGCGCGGGAGTCACTCCGGCGAGCCCCGCGCGATGACGGATCGCGCCGCGCAGCAGCACGTAGAGCACCACGGCGTTGAGCCCGTGCCAGAGGGCATGGGTTCCGGTCGGCAGGGCCGCGCAGACGGCTTGGTCGACCGTCCGGAAGAGGAGCGACAGGGCGAAAACCCCGGCGGCGAGGACGAGCGAGGCGGCGGCCGCGCGATCGAGGCCGGGATGGGCGGCCCGCGGCCTCCGCGCGGCCAGCACGGCGCCGACGCCCG
>DASPJU010000390.1:0-3765 GCA_035628475.1 Salinarimonas sp.
GAGACGCTCTTGCCCTTGGTCTCGCACCACTCGGTGCGCCCTCCGCCCGTCCAGATGAGGTCCGGCGTGGGGTACGAGACGGTGCCGCTAAACATCGGGGCACTGCCGAGGTCGCCGTGAGTCGGGTGCACGACGCCTCCCTGCGTTGCCACGAGCCATCGAGCGGTCGGACGTCTGGTCCATTCGTCGTTGTAGTCGGGGGCGGCGTTATGCCGGCCCACCGTCTCCTCCGCCGAAGAGTGAGAGCTGCTCGCGCATGCCCGCCAGGCGCACGCGGGCGGCGTCGACGTACGTCTTGTTCATCTCCCATCCCAGGAATCGCCGGCCGTGCCGTAGCGCCGCAGCGCCGGTGGCACACGATCCCGCGAAGGGATCCGCGATGAGATCTCCGTGGTCGGAGAAGTCCAGGACGAGCGCCTCCATTAGGGAGAGCGGCTTCTGCGTGGGGTGAAACCGGTCCTCCATCGCCTCCTGCGGGTTGAACCGATACACGGCGGGCTTGCCGCCGCCGTTCCACTTCATGCGTCCCGATTTCCGCGGGGCGTGGGCGATGACGATCTCCTCGGTGCCTGTCGCCGGGCGGTCGCCGCTCATCTGCGGCATCGGCGCCACCTTCACCCACGTCCCTTTGCGGACGTACTCGCCGCCGGCGGCCTGGATCGCCTCGACCCACACGCCGAAGGAAAGCTCATCGCAGAAGATGAGGATCCAGCGGGTGGCGATGCGGCACGCCTGCTCGGCCACGGCGTGCGCGAGCTCGTCGGTCAGGTGCCCGAACGAGAGATCGTCGCGCTTCTTCCCGCCGTCGCTGCGGCCCTCGTTCCCGAGCCGGCGATGCACGCGTTCGGAGAACGGGGGATCCATGATGAAGTGCTGAACGGATCGGTCCGCCAGCGAGGGCAGGCCCTTCGATGGGTCAAGGCAATCCGAGTTGCGGACCTCCCAAGTCAACGCGCCCCCCGCGGCCGGAACACCACGTACACGTCGACGTCGCCGTCGTGGTCGTGGAGGAAGGGCGGCCACAGGTCCCGGTCGAGCACCCGCCGGGCGCATTCCGCAGCCATTGAAATTTTCTTGGGTATTCCGCGGTCGGACGGTGTCAGCGAATTGACGTCGCGCGGCCCCACCGCCCCCGGTACCCTGTGGACAGGTGTCAACATGCACCCCCGGCCGAACGTTCAGCATTCAGGGCGAGCGAGGCCTGTCGATGCCTGCTCAGGAGGAGGTGGCGATGAGGCTTCTGTGTGTGGCGTTGCTCGCCGGGTGCGCGATGGCGACCCCGAACTACAAGCAACCGTTTACGGCACGTGCACCCGAGGGCGTGGCGGACGAGGACCTGTACGCGGCGACCGTCCGGACCCTGACCGACCGTGGGTTCAGCCTTCGGGACAAGGACAAGGACGCCGGCATGGTCACGACCGAGTGGGTGGTTGTGTTCACGAACCCCATCAGTTCGAGCGAGCAGACGCTCCACTCCTGGCGCGCTATCATCCGCGAGGGCGAGGTGCGCCTGCACGTGGACTGCGAGTCCATCGGCCAGAACACCGGCAGGACGTCCTGCAACTCCAGCGAGTACCGGCAAGAGTCCTTCATCCGGGACGTCGACGGCCTCAAGCGGGCGATCATGACGGAGGCGCAGGCTCGGGCGGAGAAGCGGAAGGCCGCTCCAGGGCCGGCGGCACCCGAGCAGGCCGCCGCCGAGTAGTTCGCCAGCTGTCCGGAGTGGCCAAAAAAATGGCCGCCCGTGATCGGAGCGCCGGGGCTGCCGCCCGCTCGTACTGGGTCGAGCCACCCTCACGAGGCACGCCTCATGAGACGGTCGATTGTGATGCCGAGGACGTCGGCGAGTGCGGCAGCGTGCCGCATGGTAGGGACCGACCTGCCGGACTCCCAGTGCTCGACCGCCGCGGGGGTGACCCCGACCGTGCGAGCAAGCGTTGCCTTCTTCATCTTGCGGCGGAGCCGCGCACTGCGGATGTTCCCGCCGATCGATCCTGGCTGCACGCCGCTTGTTTAGCACCACTAAACCAGCGAGGGCAAGGCGAATTTATCTTCTCTAAACCGCGGCGTGAGATCCTGTGCTAGTCGTGGGACGCCAACGCTGGCCGATTTCCGACGCGCTTCGCGAGCGCATCCGGAGCGAACTTGCTTCCGGCAAGTACGATCGCGCCGCGGTGGCCGCCGCTGGCGGGATTGGCAGGAGCAGGCTCTCGCAAATCGTCAACAGCGCCACCGAGCAGTCATCAGAGGGCATGCCAGGCATCTGCAAAGCACTCGGCATCAACATCTACGAGTACCTCCCGCTGACCGATGCCCAGCGTAAAATTCTGCGGGCACTGGACGACGTCCAGGAGAGTGCGCCGCACGAGACAGCGTCGTTTGTTCGCGAGACGGAGAGCCGAGCTCGGGGCATCGTGGCCGTAGAGAAAACCCGGGACAGCCATGGCGCCACATCGCCGGACGACGGGGCGGCCGACAGTTCGCCGCCGCGCTAGCCCTGTTTATTCGCGCTAACAAAAAGCTGGACACCGCAGTTTAGTTGGGCTAAACATCTGCCCGGGCGCGAGGCACATGCGCGCCGGGGGAGATGATTCGTGTCCGACTACCTGCCATCCACCGGGCGGATGGGCTGCCTTTTGCCCGCCGCCGCCGGTGTCCTCTCGTTCATCGGCTTCGCCGCCATCGTGAAGCTCGCCATGTCGTGGGTGCTGCGATGGAAGTGAAGATCGAGATCGTCGAGCAGACGACGAAGAAGACCATCCGTTGTGGTGCCGTACTCGTCGAGGCGAGCATCGCGTGGGAGGGCGGGCGCGAGCGCGTCGGCTCGCTCCGCTGGGTTGCCATCGGCGAGATGCTCCGCGAGGACGTCGACGCGGACGAGGGACTCGGCCACGAGGAAATGCTGATGATCGCCGCCGCGTACCAGACGGTGCTCGGCATGCACGGCGAGTACGTGGCGACGTGCCTCTCTCACGGCCTGTACCCCATCGTCGAGGGCTGCGCGAAGTGCTCCAAGCAGGAGCCGCTGCCGCTCGATGCGCGCCCTGGTGCCGTGTGACGCTCACCGCCGAGCAGCTGGCCGTCCGGCGCACGGGCATCGGCTCCTCCGATATCCCTGCCATCATCGGGGTGTCGCCATTCCGCACGGTGGTCGACGTGTGGATGGACAAGATGGGGATGGCGGAGCCGCAGCCGGAGACCGCGGCGATGAAGGCTGGCAACCGCCTGGAGCGCGTCATCGGCGAGTGGTGCGCCGAGGAGATCGACGCCTCCGTCTCGCCAGGCATGACGGTGCGCGGGGCTGAGTACGAGTGGGCCGTGGCCACGCCGGACTTCATCGTACTCTCGAAGCCCGGGCACATCATCGAGTGTAAGAACGTCGGCGTTGCCCAGGCGCGCGGCTGGCGTGACGGCCCGCCAGAGTACGTGCTCACGCAGGTGTTTTGGCAGATGTGGGTTACGGGCGCGCAGGTGTGCCACGTGGCCGCGCTCTTCGGCGGGCGTGACTTCCGCCGGTTCGAGGTGGAGCGGGACGACTCCATCATCCGCAGTCTCGTCGGGGCCGGGCGGACGTTCTGGGAGGAGCACGTTCAGACGCGCACCCCCCCGCCGCTGGACGCCTCCGAGGCATCCGCCCGGCTCGTGGCGAGGCTGTTCCCCATGCATTCGGACGAGCTCGTGCAGGCCACGGAGCAGGATGAGCTCCTGGCCGAGAGCCTGCGCAACCTGCGCGCAGCGATGAAGGGCGCAGAGGAAGAGGCCCGC
>DASPJU010000391.1:0-3174 GCA_035628475.1 Salinarimonas sp.
TCGCTGGTCAGGCCGGCCGATGATCAACGGGGCGATCCGCTCCCACTGCACGTCGCTCAGAACAAGCCGGTCCAGCACGCTCAAGGCCGCCTCCAAAAGGCAGCCTTGAATCATGCCACTCCGCCAAACGGAACCCCAAGAGTCCACACCGCCTAGAGCGTTTTCGCGTGAGGTGGATCCGGCTCGCGTGAAGACCCGAAGGGCGGCGATAGCAAAAACGAGACCACGCAAGAACGAGAGCCGATTCCGTGTCAACGGAAACGGCGCTAGATTGCGGGCTGGGACCGAAGCGGTTCGGGCCGGGTGTGTTCAAAACGAAAAGCCCGCCGGGCGGCGGGCCTTTGCAAGTCCCTCTGGGGATCGAGGGACAATGGAGCGGGCGAAGGGATTCGAACCCTCGACCCCAACCTTGGCAAGGTTGTGCTCTACCCCTGAGCTACACCCGCATCCGTGGCGCTCGACGCGCCCTCGACCGCGCCAGGCGCCGTCGAGGCGCTGCATATGAACCAGATCGCGGCGGGATGCAAGCGGGTTTTGCGGAGGTTCTCGCGGGTCGCTCCTCCCGGCGCGCGGGGTGCTTGAGCGGCGCACGGCAAAGCTCTAAGCAGCGCTCATGCCCGCGCGTCCCGCCGACCTCTTCGCCCTGCTCGACCGCTTGCGTATCGCGCATCGCACGACCGAGCACGAGGCGGTGTTCACGGTGGCGCAGTCGGCCGCCGTCAAGGAGGCGATCCCCGGCGGGCACACCAAGAACCTGTTCCTCAAGGACAAGAAGGGGCGCCTCTTCCTCGTCACGGCGGAGGCCCACACCCCCATCGACCTCAAGCGGCTGCACGAGACGCTCGGCGCCGCGGGGCGCCTCAGCTTCGGCTCGGCGGAGCTCCTGCGGGCGACGCTGGGGGTGGAGCCGGGCTCCGTGACGCCGCTGGCGGTGGTGAACGACGAACCTCCCACGCTCGCCGTGATCCTCGACGCGCGGCTGATGGAGAACGCCCTCGTCAACGTCCACCCGCTCGTCAACACCGCCACCACCACGCTGTCGCGGGAGGACCTCGTGCGCTTCCTCGAGGCCACCGGCCATCCGCCGCGCGTCCTCCCCCTGCCGGCGCCCGAGCACCCTGGCGCGGACCGCGAGGGCGCCCCATCTTGAGTGCAACCACGAACCCGTTCCGAGAAGGTCCCGCCCCATGCCCACCGAGGGTCCCGCCGCGTCCGACGCGCTGATCAAGGACACCACCACCGCTGGCTTCCGCCAGGACGTCCTGGCCGAGTCGATGCGCCAGCCCGTGCTGGTGGATTTCTGGGCGCCCTGGTGCGGCCCCTGCAAGCAGCTCACCCCCGTGATCGAGAAGGCCGTCAAGGCGGCGGCCGGCAAGGTGAAGCTCGTCAAGATGAACATCGACGAGCATCCCGGCATCGCGGGGCAGCTCGGCATCCAGTCGATCCCCGCCGTCATCGCCTTCGTGCGCGGCCAGCCCGCCGACGGCTTCATGGGCGCCCTGCCCGAGGGCCAGGTGAAGGGCTTCATCGAGCGCCTCGTCGGCCCCGTCGGCCCCACCGCCGTCGAGGACGTGCTGAAGGAAGCCGAGGCGCTCGCCGCGCAAGGCGATGCCGGCGGCGCCGCGCAGCTCTACGCCGCCGTGCTCCAGGAGGAGCCCGAGAACGTCGCGGCGCTGTCCGCCATGGCCAAGCTCCATCTCGACGCCGATGATCTCGAGGGGGCCCGGAGCTTCCTCGCCATGGTGCCGCAGGCGAAAGCCAACGATCCCGCCGTCGCGAGCGTGCGCGCGGCCATCGAGCTCGCGGCCCAGGCCGAGGCGCTGGGCGACACCGCCGAGCTCGAGCGCCGCATCGCCTCGGATCCTGCCGACCATCAGGCCCGCTTCGACCTCGCGGTGGCCCTCGCCGCCAACGGGCGGCGGGAGGAGGCGGTGGAGCGGCTCATCGAGATCGTGCGCCGCGACCGCTCCTGGAACGAGGACGGCGCGCGCAAGCAGCTGCTCCAGTTCTTCGAGGCTTGGGGGCCCATGGACCCCGTCACGATGGCGGGGCGGCGCAAGCTGTCCTCCATCTTATTCGCGTGAGACGCCTGCGGCGGCGCGTCCCCTGACCCTCCTTCGGCCCGCGCGCTAGACCCGCGCGGCCGCGGCCCAAGCCCGAGGAAGCGCCCATGGCCATGAACACCGCCTATCGCAACCCCGCCGACCCGCCGGGCCTGATCCCGCTCTTTCCCCTGCCCGGCGCCCTGCTGCTGCCGCGCGGGCAGATGCCGCTCAACGTGTTCGAGCCCCGCTACCTCGCCATGATCGACGACGCGATCCGGGGGGAGCGGGTCATCGGCATGATCCAGCCCGACGCGGAGGGCGGCGGCTCGCCGCTCGTGCCCAAGCTCTATCGCGCGGGCTGCGCCGGCCGCATCACCCAGTTCGCCGAGACCGGCGACGGGCGCCTCCTCGTCACGCTCACGGGCATCGCCCGGTTCGCGGTGCTGCAGGAGATTCCCGCCACCACGCCCTACCGCCAGGCGCAGGTGAGCTACGAGCCCTACGCCTCCGACTTCGTGGCGCGGGCGGGCGAGGAGGCGGTCGACCGGGAGGCGGTGGTGCGGGCGCTGCGCGACTTCGTGAGCGCGCACAAGCTCCAGGTGGACTGGAAGGGCGTCAACGAAGCGCCCAACGAGGCCCTCGTCAACGCCCTGTGCATGATGAGCCCCTTCGGCCCCCGCGAGAAGCAGGCCATGCTGGAGGCGCCCGACCTGAAGACCCGCGCCGAGATCCTCGTGGCCGTGACCGAGTTCGAGCTCGCCCGCGGCGGCGAGGGCGAGGAACCCACCCTGCAATAGCCGGAAGACCCGCCATGACCGAGCCCGCCGCCCCCGAGCCCACCGCCCCAGAGACCGCCCGCCGGGTGGATCCGAGGCTGCTGGAACTCCTGGTCTGCCCCCTCACCAAGGGTCCGCTGACCTACGACGCCGCCGCCCAGGAGCTGATCAGCCGTCAGGCGAAGCTCGCCTATCCAATCCGCGACGGCATCCCGATCATGCTGCCCGAGGAGGCGCGGCAGCTGGCGGACTGAGGGGCGTTCCATCTCCCCGCCGCACTCGGCTACAACGGGGTCCGTGCCGATTCGGGAAGGTTCAAGATCGTGATTCGCCCTCTCCTGCGCGCAGCCGCC
>DASPJU010000392.1:0-5288 GCA_035628475.1 Salinarimonas sp.
CGCGACATGCTCTACTCCGCGAAGGGCTCCACCTCCACCCGCCGCCCGATCATGAAGGCGTCGGCGACCAGCCGGAACGGGGCGGCGTCCACCTCCGACTCGCCCCGGGCGAGGAGCTCGGAGAAGCGGGCATAGAGCGCCTCGTACTCGGCGGACGGGGCGGCCACGACCTCGCGCCCGTCCACGGACAGGCGCGTCCCCCCCTCCGCCAGATGCAGGCGGGTACCGGACGCGGTCTCGACCGCGATGTCCCAGTGCTGCTCGCCTTCCTCGCGCCAGTCAAAATCCGCCCGCAGGTCCTCCTCGCTCAGTCCGGTGGAGAGGACGAGATCGGCGGCGATCGGCGTCTCGGCATTGGCCGGGACGCTCAAGGTCGCCTCCCGGACGAAGACCGGATCGGGCAGGATCTTGGTGAGGATCGACAGGGCGTTGATGCCTGGATCGAACACGCCGAAGCCGCCGGCCTTCCAGATCCAGGCCTGGCCCGGATGCCAGCGGCGCACGTCCTCGCGCCAGGTCACCCGAAGGCTGCGCACCCGCTCCCCCACGAGGCGCCGGCGCGCCTCGTCGACGGCGGCGTTGGCCTGGGAATGCCAGGTCGTGAACAGGACGCGACCGGCCGACGCCGCGCGGCGGGCGAGGTCCTCGAGCTCGGAGAGCGTCGCGGCGGGGGGCTTCTCCAGCATCACGTGCTTGCCCGCCGCGATCGCCTCGCGGGCGATGGCGTGGCGCACGGAGGGCGGGGTGCAGATCGCCACCGCGTCGAGATCGCCCATGGCGAACATGTCCCGGTGGTCGGTGAAGATCCGCTCCAGGCCGGGCGGCCCGGCGCCCCGGGTCGAGGCGACCGCCACGAGCACGAAGGCGTCGCTGGCCGCGATCACGGGCACGTGCTGGTCCCCCGCGATCTTGCCGTAGCCGACGATGCCGATGCGATGGGCGCGCATGTGCGCTCTCCTGATGCTCGCAAGCGAATGCGCGGGGGACGCCGGGGTTGCAGCTTGTCCACCTCTCCCCGGGTTAAACCCGGGGGAGGGTAAGGGGGCTTGGAAGGTGGCGCTCCATCCTGAGACGCCCCCTCACCCTCGCCCTTCGGGCTTGCGACGTCCGCCATTCCGCGGACGTCGCGCTCTCCCCGCATGCGGGGAGAGGGGACCACGATCGCCTACTGCGCCTGCGCGCCGCGCAGGAGCGGGGTGATGCGCCGGACCGCGACGCGCCGGTTCTCGCGCTCGGCGGCCTGCGTGGCGATCTTGAGGTAGCGCTCGCCGTAACCCTGCGTGGTCAGGTTCTCGGCGGGCACCCGGAAGCGCTCCGTGAGGACCGTCGCCACCGTCTCGGCGCGGCGGTCCGAGAGCGTGAGGTTGTCGACGTCGTTGCCCACCGCGTCCGTGTGCCCCTCGATGAGGAACACCTCCGCCGGGTTCTTCTCGATCGCGGCGAGGATCGCCCGGGCGACGCCCGTGAGCGCGCCGATCTGCTCCTCGTCGAGCCGCCAGGAGCCCAAGGCGAAGGTGACCGTGTCGACGTCGACGCGACGCACGCGGTCGCGCAGGGTCTCGCTCTGGCGCACCTCGTCGAGGGTGTAGGACCGCTGGACGCGCTCCACCGGCGGCGCCGTGAAGGCCTCGACGAGGTCGGCCTCCGTGGCGCGCTCCACCTCGACCACGTATTTCTCGCGGGGGATCGTGACCCGGGCCGGCGGCAGCTCCACCACCTCCTCGGTGACCGTGCGGCGCCGCTCGCGTGGGGTGTTCTCGATGATCACGACCTCGCGGCCGGCGGGCTCGCGGCGCACGCGCCGCAGGAGGTTGCCCTCGTCGTCGCGCACGGTCACGATCTCGATGCCGTCGGGGCGGCGCACCACCGTGACCTCCTCCGCGCCGCGGCGCTCGACCCGCACGTCCGCCCCGCGATAGGCGCGGCGGAAGCGGTCGGTCTCGTCGTGGCGGATGATGGTGCGGTCGCCCTCGCGGATGATGACGCGGTCGCCCTCCTCGATGATGACGCGCCGGCCGCCATCCTCGACGCGCTCGCGGCGCAGGGTCCGCAGCTCCTCGATGCGCACCTCCGCGCCGCCGCGGGTGACCACGCCACCGCCGAGCCGATCGCTCTCGACGCGCCGACGCTCGATCTCGACCGCGTCGACGGGCTGGCGGGCGACGCCGGGAATGGGGACGCCCGAACGGACGGGGCCCGTCACGGTGCCAGGCTGGCCGGCGGGCGGCGCGGCCGGGCTCGTGACTGCGGCCGGGGGCTGGCCGGGCACCGTGGCGCCGGGCGCGGTCGCGGCCGGCGGCGCCGTCGGAGCGGGCGCGGTCGGAGCGGTGCCGTTCTGGCGCTCCTGGCGGCGCTGCTGGCGATCGGCATCCGTACCCTGGGCGGCAGGCGGCACCGCCGTGCCCGGAGCGGTCGTGGTGGTGGGCGCCGTTGAGCCCGGCGCCGTGGTGCCGGGCGCGGTCGCGGCCGGCGGCGCCGTCGGGGCTGGCGCCGTGCCCGGGGCCGTCGGAGCCGTGTTGTTCTGACGGTCCTGGCGGCGCTGCTGGCGATCGGCGTCCGGGGTGGCGCCGGGGGTCGGCGAGGCGCCGGGAGCGGTGGTGGCAGGAGCGGTGGTGGCGGGTGCCGTGGTGCCGGGCGCCGTCGCGGCCGGCGGCGCCGTGGGAGCGGGCGCGGTGCCGGGAGCGGTCGGGGCGGTGCCGTTCTGGCGCTCCTGGCGGCGCTGCTGGCGATCGGCATCGGTGCCCTGGGCGGCGGGCGGAACGGCCGTGCCGGGAGCGGTGGTGGCAGGCGCCGTCGGGGCAGTATTGTTCTGACGCTCTTGGCGACGCTGCTGGCGATCGGTGTCCGTACCCTGGGCGGCTGGCGGCGCGGCCGTGCCGGGCGCCGTCGTGCCCGGAGCCGTCGTGGCCGGCGCGCCGGGCGTCGTCTCGGGCCGCTCGCGGCGGGTGCGCTGGGGATCGGCCTCCGGGGTCGCGGGCGTCGCGCGGGGTGCGGCGGGAGCGGTCGGCTCGCGCGTCGTCGGCGCCTCGGGGCGCGCGGCCGGCGGGGTCTCGGGCCGCGTCGGGCGGGCCGGCGCCTCGGGCGTCGTGGCGCGGGGCGGCGTCGCGTCGGGGACGGTGGGGCGCGCCGGAGCCTCGGGCGGCGCCGCGCGCGGAGCCGGGGTCTCGGGGCGCGCGGTCGGCGGGGTCTCGGTGCCCGGAGCGCGGCGCGGAACGGGGGCGTCGTTGGCCGCGGGCGCGCGGCGGGGCGCGGCGTCCGGGGTCGGCGTCGCGCGGGGGCTCGGGGCATCGCTCGCGGTCGGGGAGCCGCGCCGGCCCGGGGCCTCGTCGCCGGTCTGGCCCGCACCTCGGCCCTGACCCCGCTCGCTCGCGCCGCCGCCGCCGCCGCCGCGCTCGGCTCCGCCGCCCTGGCCACGGCCGGGCGGGCCGGCATCCTCGGGACGATTGCTCCGGGCGCGGCCCGGCGCCTCGTCCGAGGCGCCCTGGGCGAGGAGGATCGTGCCGTCGGCGTCGCGGGCAAGGGCGGGGGAGGGGGTGCCCAGGAGGGCCGCGAGAAGCGGCAGCGCGGTACCGGCGAGGAGAAGCTTGGAGCGGTTCATCGGCCTGTCTTGCTGTAGTCCGGACATGGCCTTGGCAACGGGAGGCCTCCGGAATGGTTCCCCGGCACTCCCGTCGATCGTCATCCTTCCGCACGGACCGCGCCGCGGAGGAGGGGCCCGGCACTAACGCCAGGCGTAGTTGAAGCTCACGCTGATGCGGTCCTCCTCCGCCTCGTTGAGCGGCACCTCGTGGCGGAGGAAGCTCTCCCACAGGAGCAGGGTGCCGGGCGCCGGCGCGATCGCGGCGAAGGGCCGGTTCTCGGGCCGCGCCTTCGCCTTGCGCGGGGGCGCGGCCATCATCAGCCCGAGGCGCGGATCCTCGAACTTGATCGCGCCCGCGCCGTCGGGCACCGCCACGTAGAAGGTGCCGCTCACCACGGAGAGCGGATGGAGGTGCGAGCCGTGCATGCCGCCCGTCGGCAGCACGTTGATCCAGAGGGCGTCGAGGACGAGCTTGCGCCGACCGAGATCGAACTCGAGCGCCTTGGCGAAGCCCGCCACGTGCCGGTCGAGGTGCTTGGCCAGCCGTTCGAAGGCGGGGACCCGCCAGGGCAGGTCGTCCAGCGAGGCGTAGGAGGTGTAGCCCGGATAGCCGTTCCGCTCGCACCAGCGCTGCCCCGCGACGTCGTCCTCCGCGATGGAGCGGCAGGCGGCGTCGAGCTCCGGCACCAGGTCGGGCGCGTCCTCGGCGAGGCTCGCCTGGTAGACGCGGGTGGAGAAGAGCGGATCGAGCAGGGGCATGGGCCGGGCTTATGGGCCAGGATCGGGGGCCTGCAAAGCCCCTACAGCTTCCCCCGCAGGCTCCACAGCTCCGGGAAGAAGCTGTGCTCCAGGAGGCTCCTCAGATAGTGCACGCCCGCGGACCCGCCGGTCCCGCGCCGCATCCCGATGATGCGCTCCACCGTGGTCACGTGCCGGAAGCGCCATTGGCGCATCAGGTCCTCCAGGTCGACGAGCTCCTCGGCCAGCTCGTAGAGGTCGAAGGTCTCCTCCGAGCGGCGATAGACGTCGGCCCAGGCCGCCTCGACGCCGGCATTGGCTTCGTAGGGCGTCGTCACGTCCCGCTCCAGCGCCTCGCGGGGGACCGGCAGGCCGCGGCGCGCCAGCAGCCGCAGCGCCTCGTCGTAGATCGAGGGCGCCTCGTAGGCGGCCAGGAGCGGCTCGTGCCATTCCGCGCGGTGCGCATGGGGCTTGAGCATCACCGGGTTCTTGGCCCCGAGCTTGAATTCGAGCATCCGGTACTGGAAGCTCTGGAAGCCTGAGGAGCGCCCCAGCGCGTCGCGGAAGGCGAGGTAGTCCGCGGGCGTCATGGTGGAGAGCACGTCCCAGGCCCGCACCAGCTGCTCCTGCACCCGGGCGCAGCGGGCGAAGTTCTTGAAGGCGGGGCCCAGATTGTCCGCGCGGATGCAGGCCATCGCGGCGTCGAGCTCGTGCAGGAACAGCTTGAGCCACAGCTCCTGCACCTGGTGGATGACGATGAAGAGCAGCTCGTCGTGCTGCGCCGAGCGGGGATTTTGCGAGGCGAGCAGGTCGGCGAGGCCGAGATAGTCGCCGTAGCTCATGTCCCGCGAGAAGTCGGTATGCACGCCCTCGGTCATCGCCGCCGCTCCGTGACTTGCTTTAAGCTTGAAAGAATTCAGCGCCCCGCGCAACATCGCCCCATGCTGGACCTTCGCCCGCACTTCTCGCG
>DASPJU010000393.1:0-4958 GCA_035628475.1 Salinarimonas sp.
GCGGGCGAACGCGGCAAGACGGCTTGAACTTGATAACCGGTATAAATCAATAAGATATGGAACGCGGGTGAATGCCCCGGAACGAGAGTACGACGGACCTCAGCTCCACCAGACACCTTTGTGCGAATAGCTGATTTTCCAATCTCCCTCGAAGACGGCGCGATTTCCGCCGCTTGGCGGCCTACGACACCCCGGAAGCGTCCTTTTTCAGCGGTGTTCAGCGTCGCAGAACGCGGTGATTTGCGACCATTTCTCTGGGCCTGAACATACATTTTCCACGCGATTGGACGTGAGCAAACGGAGACTGGTTCGAATCCAGGGGTGACACAGACGCTGACGCGCCTATCGCGCCGTTCCAAATATCGCCCAACTTGGGCATCGTGGTGCCTCAGTCGCAACTTCTATTCTTAGGCAATCTGATTGGGTCTGAATGACCAAGGTTGGCCGAAAGCGGAAAGGCCGCTTCCGGACGAGGCGATGAATGAAGCGGACGTACCCCCTTCGACCGGTGCTGACGCACGCCCATACCCCCAGGATAGGCATGCAATGCTACGGTTCAGCAGGCGATTTGAGGCGCGTTGATCAACTGCCACAGGGGTGCCAGTTTTATCGCAAGATGGCGACCACGAGCGGCAGCGCTATGATCGTCCCGGTTTCATCCGTCGCCAGGGGTGACGAGACCAAAACAAGATCAAGAGTGGGAGCAAGTTCATGAATTTAGGCAGTATCCGCGTCCTCGGGATTTCCGGCAGCCTGCGGAAGGGCTCGTACAACACCGCAGCCCTTCGTGCGGCCCAGGAACTCGCCCCGGAGGGCATGACGATCGAGACCGCGGTCATCGGCGATCTGCCGCACTACGACGACGACATCCGCGTAGCCGGGTACCCGCCCGAGGTCGCCCGATTTCGGGCGCAGGTCGCCGCGGCCGACGCGGTCCTGTTCGTCACGCCAGAGTACAACTACTCAATCCCGGGCGTCCTGAAGAACGCCATCGACTGGGCCTCCAGGCCGCCCGAGCCGGCCTTCAACGACAAGCCCGTCGCGATAATGGGTGCGAGCGGCGGCGTCATCGGTACCGCTCGGGCCCAATACCAACTTCGTCAAATGCTCGTCTTCCTCAATGCGCATCCCATCAACAAGCCCGAGGTGATGATCGGACAGGCGTCGACGAAGTTCGACGAGGCCGGCAAGCTGACGGACGAACCGACGAAGCAGTTCATCCGTGACCTCCTGGGCTCCCTGGCGACTTGGACGCGCCGACTTCGTGCGCCGGCGGCGGCCATGGCAGCCGAGTAAGCGCTCAGCAGCCTCGATCGAGATCTCGACGGCTGCTAGTTCTCCTCCCGGTCCTCCGAAACGTGCGCTTCCGGGCAATCTGAGGGACCGCCAACGCCCGAAGCTGGCCAAGTGCCGACCGGCCTGCAGCACCTGCACCCTCGCGCCCGGTCCGCCCTTCTGGTGCGAGGCGTTTCTTTGCCAGCAGGCACAAAAATGCCCCGCACGGCGGCGAGCCGGCGGGGCTGAAGTTATCGACCGTGGCCCGAGGGGTCGGGGACCACTGTGATATCAACGAGCGTGCGTGACGGTTGTTCAATACGAAGTAGTACTGCGAAGGCGTCCGGGAGTCGGACCCGGCGCGCCTAGGCGAGTAGAGCGGAGAAGCGGATTCCGCTCTAGCGCTCAGGCAGGGCGGTGTGATTGCACCTGTCCTGCGGATGCATTGGTTAGACCAGGCCCGAAGCCCCTCACCCGCTGCATTCGGAAATGAGAGCACAGTCCTCGCCCTGGGTCGGCGTCGCCCACGCCGGCCGCGGCACCGACGCGCACGACCCCACCTCCGTCGACGCGGACGCCGCACCCGGCCGGGACCTGAGGTCGGTAAATGCCGGGAAGCGGAACGTGCGCTTCAAGGTGGCCAACTCATTCCTGCTCTCGGCGCAATTCGGCCCTGCCGCGCGACGCTCGTAATGTCCGCTGTCGGTAAACAACGAAGTTGCCCTTGATGACCGACATGGGCGCAAAGCGGACATTGTCACGCCAGGGCGGTTCCATATTGGGGCCTTATGAGAACGATGGGTGCGCCTCTGAGAGGAGCATTCGAACCTCTGGCGGCATTCTGTCGAAATGCTAAGCTCCCTCGTGTACCAGGGAGGTGCCCATGAAGCTGTTGAGCGCGCTGATACTGTCATCCATGATCGTCAGTGCATCAGCACTAGCTCAGTCGTCGAGTGACAAGGCAATTATACCAGGCGAGCGGATCGGCCCCGCCGCGATCATGATGAGCCTCGACCAACTTGCCCAAGTTCTTGGACCGAAGCAGGCTCTGGGTCGCCCAGCGAACGGACAGACTGTTCTTCAACAGGCGGAGACGGCGACCTCCCAAGCCTCGGTTGTGCATCGCTTCGATCATGTCGGCATTCGTGCTGTGACGCCATCTGGGGCGGACCGGGTCGAGATCATCGCAACCTACAACTCAACCGACACGGACCATGCCTTCGCGACCAAAGAGGGCGTGCGCATCGGTTCGACCCGGTCGGAAGTCGAGACGGCCTATGGCAAGCCGACGGCAGTCTTGGGCTCTGCCCCAAATCCAGCCCAGATGATCTACGACGACAAGGGGTTGGGCCTGCGTCTCACGGCTGAGAACAAGGTGGACCTGATCCAGGTGTTCCGACCGGGTGCAGCGCGGGAACGATGGAAGTTCTAGGCTGCAGCCGGGTTTCAGCTCACACGACGTGGTCGTAAGTGGGAGCCCCGGCTAGGGCTGAACTCAGCGTATGGAGAGGTTGCGGTGGTGCGCAGCCTCTCGCGCGTTGCGCCTTTTCAGACGGCAACGATCTGGTTCGCTTTGAGCATGCCCATCGTGGGGTGGTTCCGTAACTCCGCTTCATCGAATGATGTGGCGGCGTGCTCAGACTGAGACCTTGATCCGGCGGTTCTGACGGCCATTGTTGTCGATCTTGACGATGCGGGCGGGCCGCGCCTGCCCGGTTGAGCTGAGATGCGTGCCGCCGCAGGCCTGCCGGTCAAGGCCGGCGATCTCGACGATGCGCACGAGACCGTCTGGGCCGGGCGGGGGAGCGACCGCCTTGCTGCGAAAGAGGCCGGGGACCGCCTGGGCTTCATCATAGGGCACAAAGGTCGAAGATATGGGCAGGTCGGCGCGGATCACGTCGTTGAGCGGCCCCTCTAGAGCGCGTAGAGCGTCGTTGTCGGCGCCCGGCAGATCGACATCAACGCGGAACGTGCCGTCGGCGCCGAGTTGGGCGCCGGTCAGGAGCGCGCCGCCGAAGCGGGTATAGACGAGGTATGCAGCTCGCACATGAGCGCCCTGAACGTCGGATCGACCTCCAACCTCACGCGCCCCTCTGGCGTGGCTTCGCTCTCGAACACATGCCAGAGACCCCGCTCGTCCCGTACCAGCTCCTTGAGAGGTGCGCCTCCACCAGACCAGCGAACACAACCACGGTCGGCGAGCTGCCCGCCGCCGCCTGCAAAGAAGGGCGAGCTCTCGATGAGCACCGCGCCCGGACGTGTATCGAGCGTGTCGGCCTCAAGCTCTAGGACGGTCGGGTGGTCGAGATAGAACGGGCGGGTCATCTGCAAGGCATATCGAACCAGGGGTCTTTCGGCGACCTCCGGAGGCAGTCTCTTTTGGGCATGCTCTCAGATATCGGATAGGTTCCCGCGGCCCTCATCCTGTGAGCGACCGCGCCGTCTCGAACGCAGTTTCGCCACGACCACCGCCTTACCTGGCGAACGTCCTACGCCGAGGTGGGGTCATGCTCTACGTGTGCGATGCTCCAGGCGGGGCAACGTGGTTTCAGATCGAGACGGAAGCGGAGGCTGCTCGGGAGTCCGATCTGATGGGTCATGCCGTTGAGAAGCATTTCTGCCTCGAGCGGAAACGGGCAGCCTCGTCCTATGCGCCACGACCAGGGCTTGAGCGGGACATCGGGTTGGAGCAGCATATCCGGCAGGTCATGCCGGCATTCCTGACCCTCCGTGATCACGAGGGTGGGGGGCTTGCGACGGCGATGCTCTTGCTGCCCGGTCGGAGTGCCGCTAGCGGCAGGTCGATCATCGTTGGACCTCGCAACAGCGACCCCTATCCGAAGCACGGGAAGGCGATCGACGCTCTGGCTGCGCACCTTGGCCTCAAGCTCGATCGAGCGCGGTGCTTCCCTTACTGATCTCGTCCGAACGGTGTCATCTGCTGAGCGCATCGTGAAACTGGGGATAATGCTGCGCAAGTAGCAGGTATTCGAGCTCCCAGGGCCGCATTCACCGACATCGATGATCACGCACCTTGCCGTCCTTCGGCGACCTGCTCGCTCCAAGCCAGGGGTGGTTCGAGTAACCGCGAGAGGCCGATTCCTCTCTCCGCCGTACCGTTCACGACTGCCTCGACGATGCCCGGCGCCAGGAATGCCAACGAGAGCCGCTGCCTTACCGAGCGCTCGCTGCAGCCCTCCCTGTACGCGATCGCGGCCGTATCGACTGTCTCATCCGACACGATCTCATCCAGCCAGGCCCGCGCCAGCGCGATCGCCTCGACCGCCTTGGCACGCGCCTCCGCCCGGATCGGTCGGGTTTCGACCCCCGCAACCGCGATCACCTCGCGGCGGCGCTGCCGTCCTGCCGGTGCCCACGGTACCGTGAGCGTGCTCGCCACGTTCGAGCCTGGAGAGGCTTTGGTGGTGATCGCGACGCCATCACTGCACACGACGACACGCTCCAAGGCTGAGGAAATCGACATGCACCCGATCTCCTGCAGGTGTGCCGAAATAAGCTCTTCCAATTCGGGGGCTGGTACCCGCGGACGCGAGCCAGCCTCGTCACGCCGGCCCTGCAGCAGGGCCTGCGAGACATAGTATCGGTACCTCACGCCTCCACGCTGGGCGTAGCTCGGGCTCATGGGATTGCCGCGATCGTCGAACACCAGACCGAGCAGCAGG
>DASPJU010000394.1:0-4445 GCA_035628475.1 Salinarimonas sp.
ATCTACGCCTACGTGACCCTGATGACGGGCGAGGCACCCTCGGACGAGCTGCGCAAGGAGCTCGTCACCTGGGTCCGCAAGGAGATCGGCCCCATCGCCTCGCCGGACCTGATCCAGTTCGCCCCGGGCCTCCCCAAGACCCGCTCGGGCAAGATCATGCGCCGCATCCTGCGCAAGATCGCCGAGGACGAGTTCGGCGCGCTGGGCGATACCTCGACGCTCGCCGACCCGGCGGTGGTGGACGACCTCATCGCCAACCGCCAGAACAAGCGCGCCACGGCGGCGTGACGCCACCGCGTCATTCCGGGACCTCGCGCGGCGAAGAGCCCGGAATGACATAGCGGCCGCCCCCGTCCCTTCCGAATCCCGCGCGACGCGCGTTATCCTCTCGACCCTCAACGGTCGAGAGGATCCCCGATGCCCCTCAAGCGCCTGTTCACAGCGCATCCCGCGTCCGTCGGCGAGACCTACACCCAGCACATGGGCGTCGCCCTGGGCTTCGCCCTGCCGCTCACGAAGGCGGCGCTGGCCGCCTATGTGCACGCGCTCCTCCCCTTCCTGTGCGTCACCACCGCGAGCGATACCGTGAAGGGCCTCCACGCCCGCATGACGCGCCGCTGCGCCGCGTGCCCCAAGGGCCCGGCGCACCGTCCCGAGCTCTTCGCGCCGCCCGCCCCCGCCCGCGACCGGCTCCTCGTGGCGTTCGATCCCGTGATCTGAGGATCGCATCGAAAGCAGGCGATCGCCTTCACCCTTCCTCAGCCACGCTTCCGAACCCCACGGCAAGGCTTGCGCGTTACCCTCCCGGTCAAGGTCGAACCAAGGACCGTCAGGGATGCGCAAGACGATTCAAGCGGCCGCCTTCGGGGCGGCGATGCTGGCCGGCGCGGGCGCGCAAGGCCGCGAGATGGTGCCCTTCGAGGCCGGGGTCCGGCCGGGCACCATCGTGGTGAGGACGAGCGAGCGGCGGCTCTATCTCGCCCTGGGCGACGGGCGGGCCATCCGCTACGCGGTGGCGGTGGGCCAGCCCGGCAAGCAATGGTTCGGCTGGTCGGTGGTGGACGGCAAGCACGTCAACCCCGCCTGGTCGCCCCCGGACGTGGTCCGGCGCGACAAGCCCTGGCTTCCGGACGTGATCCCCGGCGGCTCGCCGAGGAACCCCATGGGCGTGCGGGCGCTCACCCTGTCGGGCGGCGAATATGCCATCCACGGCACCAACGTCCCCACCTCCATCGGCCGCTTCGCGTCCTATGGCTGCATCCGCATGCACAACCGCGACATCGTGGACCTGTTCGAGCGGGTGGGCGTGGGAACGCCCGTCGTGGTGGTGCGCTGAGGAGCGTCCTCACGCACCGCGATGGCAGATCAGCGTGGGCGTCCCGCCGAGATCCTCGATCTCGGCCGAGGTGCCCGCGAAGGCCTTGCGGACGCGGGCCATGGGCGCCCTGAAGCCGATCGCCTGGGTGTCGACGCCCTCGCCGACGGCGAGCTGCAGCGCCGCCACGGGCACGCCCTTGAGCGTGCCGCGCAGGGGGATCCTCACCTCGACATAGCCGTCCTTCTCGGCGACCGCCGCCTTGCCGACGGCGCCGCGCACCGAGCGGGGGATGTCGAGCTTGGCGGCGCGGTCGCCGGAGCGGCCGTAGCGGCGGCCCAGGCCTTCCACGAAGGCGTCGTACTCGGCCCCGCCCCGGCAGGTGCCCGCCAGGCCACCGAGGAAGCCGTCGAGGCGCGTCGGCTTCGCCTTGGGCGCGGGCGCGGCGGCGGCCGGGGGCGCGGCCTCCGGCGCGGGGGCGGTCTGGGCGAGGGCCGCGGATCCCATGGCGAGGACGGCGGCGGCGGCGAGTGCAAGGCGCATGGCGTATCTCCCCGGGTTTTGGCCCGTCGGCCGGGCGTCCCTTGAGCGAGGATGCTAGGCAGTCGCCGCGGGAGCGACAACAGGCGCTTGCGCGCGGCCCCCGCGAAAGACACATAATCGGTGGACGTCAGCCCCAGCGAGCGATGAGCACCCCTCCGATCAGTCCCACCCCGCCCCCCTCCCAGGCCCGCGCCCTCGCGGAGCTCAACGACCGCTCGCGCGAGATCTTCCGCCAGATCGTCGACAGCTACCTGACGACCGGCGAGCCCGTGGGATCGCGCAACCTTTCCCGCCTCATCCCCATGACGCTCTCGCCGGCCTCCGTGCGCAACGTCATGGCCGACCTGGAGCAGGCGGGGCTCATCTACGCGCCCCATACCAGCGCCGGGCGCCTGCCGACGGAGCTGGGCCTGCGCTTCTTCGTCGACGCCATGATGGAGATCGGCGACATCGCCCAGGACGACCGCGCCCGGATCGAGGCCCAGGTGCGCGCCAGCGGCGGGCAGGGACTGGAGGCGGTGCTGGCGGACGCCTCGCAGCTCCTGTCGGGCCTCTCCCGCGGCGCGGGGGTCGTGCTGACCTCGAAGCAGAACCCGGGGCTCAAGCATGTCGAGTTCGTGCGCCTCGACCCCGCCCGCGCCCTCGTGGTGCTGGTGGCGGAGGACGGCTCGGTGGAGAACCGGCTCCTCGACCTGCCCCCGGGCCTGCCGCCCTCCGCGCTCACGGAGGCGTCGAACTTCCTCAACAGCCGCATCCGCGGGCGGACGCTCGGCGAGATCAAGGGCGAGATCGCGGAGCGGCGCGCCGAGATGGAGCGCGAGCTCGACGCGCTCACCGCGCGCCTGGTGGAGGCCGGCATCGCCATGAGCGCCGGCTCCGGCGAGAGCCGGCACCTCATCGTGCGGGGCCAGGCGAACCTGCTGGAGGACCTGCGCGCGGCCGAGGACCTGGACCGCATCCGCCAGCTCTTCGAGGCGCTCGAGACCCAGACGGACGTCATCGACCTGCTCACCCGCGCCGAGGGCGCGGAGGGCGTGCGCATCTTCATCGGCTCCGAGAACAAGCTGTTCTCGCTCTCGGGCTCCTCGATGATCGCGGCGCCCTTCCGCGACGGCTCGCAAAAGATCGTGGGGGTGCTCGGCGTGATCGGGCCGACGCGCCTGAACTATGCCCGCATCGTGCCCATGGTGGACTACACGGCCCGGGTGGTCGGCCGCCTCCTCGAAGGCCGCTGAGCGCGCATCCACCCCGGCGGGCCGGTCGGGCGGCGGATCTTCCCGTCAGGGCCCCCGACCCCGCGCTGGGGGACGTCGCGGAGAAGCGGCTTCCGGTTCTCCGCGAAGAGACACGATGGATCAGGGGCCTAAAGTCCGTCCGGTAGGCTCTAGCGGTAGTACCGGATGCGGGCCGGCCGATAGGCCCGGTAAGTGACCCGCGCCGGGCGGTAGCCGCGCTGCTTGTACCAGCCGAGGCGGCGGCCCGGCAGGGCGCGATGCCCGTAGGCGCGCCCGCGCACGACCCTGTGGCCGCGCATCTTGTAGGCCTTCATCTTGTGGCCCTTCATCTTGAAGCCCTTCGGCCCCTTCGCGTAGGCGGCCTGCACGTGGTCGGGCAGGCTCGGGGGGGCGGCGTGGGCGAGGCCGGTCCAGCCGAGGACGAGGGCAAGGGCGAGCATGAGACGGCGAGGCATGGCGGGGCTCCTTCTCCAGCTTGACGGAGACAAGCCCCGTAGGCCGCGCGGCGTTCCATCGGCGCGCCCGCCCCGGGCGCGGACCACCCGCCCACGTTTACCGCCGCGAGCGGCGCAATCCTACGACGCCCTGGCGAGGAGGGGGCGATCTTTCCCGTATCGCGGGAGGTTTTGTTAAGGCTGGCCGGATTACCTTGCGGAGCCCGCCCGCGACGCCCGACGCCTCGAGCGCCCGGGCGGATCGGCACGACGGGACGACCGCATGACCTTCGCGCAGCCTCATGCCAAGCCGATCAGGGCGATGCGGGACCGCATCGCGGGGGCGCTCGCCGGCGTGGGCGGACGGCGCGCCGAGGAGGAGGACGTCGCCAGCTACGCCCTGCTGATCGCGTCCCTGTTCTCCTCGCCGACCTCCCTGCTCCTGTCGAACGTCGTCGCGACCCTCGTCGCGGTCTTCTGCTGGCGGGTGACCGAGGAGCCCGCCTTCGCGGCGCTGGGCGCCTGCGCCGGGATCATCGTGGTCCTGCGGGCCCGCACGATCGTGCTCTACCGCCGCTGGCGGCCGGCGAACCCGACCCTGGCCGAGCTGCGGCGCTGGGATCGCGCTTTCATGGTGGGGGCGACCGCCTTCGCGGTCACGGTGGGGCTCACCTGCTTCACGGCGCTGGCCTTCACCCACAGCATCCCCTCGCACATCATCACGATCGTCCTGGGGATCGCCTTCTCCTCCGGCTACGTGGCGCGCAACGCCGCCCGCCCGAGCTTCGTCATCCTCCAGCTCCTGTGCTTCTGCGGCCCGATGGCGGCGGGCCTCGCGATCGCGGACGAGCTGCACTACTCGGTGATCGCCTGGTTCATCGCGCTCTACATCGCGACCAATGTCTCGATCGTCTTCTC
>DASPJU010000395.1:0-7482 GCA_035628475.1 Salinarimonas sp.
CGCGAAGCACCAGAACATCCAGGAGAAGGCGAGGTCCCGGCGCTTGCGGACGAAATAGCCGAGCGCCAGGGGAATCGAGAAGTAGGCGGTGCCGATGAGCGCGTCCGAGACCACGTGCGTCCAGACGAGCTCGGGGCGCCACAGCAGGCAGATGCCGTGCGGCGCGAGGCTCTCCGATTCGAACAGCTTGCGCAGGAACTCGAGCATGGGGGAGGTCTCGGAGCAGCGGCGGGGACGGGGTCTCGGCTCCGTCCCATAGCCGATCGGCGCCGGACGCGACACAGCGACGGTCGCGGGAAGCGCCGCGGCCCGTCGCGGTGCCCGCGAGGTCGGGCGGGCCGCCCGACGGCCTCCCCGTCAGGCGGGAGGCGCGACGCGATCCGCCATGGTGGCGCCGCGCTGGCCCATGGGCTTCTCCGGGCCCTCGGTGGTATCCCGGGCGGTCTGGTGCTCCAGCTCGGAATTGAGCTCGGCGCCGACCAGCACGATCCACATCGAGATGTAGATCCAGGTCATCATGCCGACCACGGCCCCCAGCGCGCCGTAGGTGGCGTTGTAGCTGCCGAAGTTCGACACGTAGTACGAGAAGCCCGCCGAGGCCACGATCCAGACCAGGGCCGCCACGATGGAGCCCGGGGTGATCCAGGTCCACTTGGCGCGGGTCCGGCTCGGGCCGTAGCGGTAGAGCGCGGCGAGGCCGAACACCGCCACCGCCGCGAGGATCACCGGCGGCACCGCGGCGACCGCGACCTTGGCAAGCGGTCCGAGCGGCAGGTAGCCCAGGAGGTTGGGCAGCACGGCCACGACGGTCACCACGAGGATCATGAACACGACCGCGCAGAGCGTGAAGATCAGCGAGGCGACGTTGAGCGCGATGAAGCCGCGCTTCTCCTCCTCGTCATAGGCGACGTTGAGGGCGTCGAAGAGCGCCTTGACGCCGCTATTGGCGCTCCACAGCGCCAGCGCCAGGCCGAGCGCGAAGCCGAAGCCGAGCCCGTCGCTGGGCTGGGTCACGAGGCGGTGCAGCTCGGTCGAGAGGATCTCCATGGCGCCGCCGGGCATCACGCCCCGCAGCGAGGAGAGGTGCCGCTCGAGGTCGGCCGGGTCGGCGACGAGGCCGTAGAGCGAGACGAGGGCGGCCAGACCCGGGAAGATGGCCAGCAGAAGGAAGAAAGTGGTGCCGGCCGCGATCGAGCCGACGCGGTCGTTGCCGATCTCGGCCCAGACGCGCCAGGCGACGTCCTTCCAGCCCGCGGCGGGGATCTCGGTGGGCTTCCCGGCCTGGCGGCCGCGGCCCTCCTCCTTGGCGCGGTGCTCCTGGACGCGGCGGGCGACGCGCTCCGCGTCGCGCTCGCGCAGCTCCTTCACGCGCTTGGCGACCTCGTCGTCCCGGTAGAGATTCTCGTCCATGACCCGCGCGATCCCTGGCATCCGTCGATGGCCGACGCCTGGGTTGAACGCGCGACCCGCGCAAACGTTGCAGGAGGAGGGGCCCAGGCAAGGCCTCCCCCCCGACCGCGGGTCCCATGCGCGGCGCGCGGCCCCGCTCGCGCTCAAGGTTGCGCTTGGGCGGGAACCCGTCGCGGGTCGGGCGGTTGTTCCGGTCAAGATCAGCAGGAGGTTTCCCATGAGCGTCGGCACTCCGAACGGTGACACGAATCGCGGGCGGTCCGCGGGCGCGGCTGGCGCCGAGACCTGGGAAGGGGTCAAGGACGACGTGACGGGCCTCGCCGGCGAGGCCGCCGAGCGGGGCCGCACCTTCATCGAATCCGCCATGGGCCAGGCGACCGACTACGTGGACCGGCGCAAGGGCGACGCGGCCCAGTCCGTCGAGGACATCGCCAGCTCCCTGCGCGAGTCCGGCCGCGCCTTCGACGACCGCCCCAACATCAAGGCCTTCGTGGACGTCGCCGCCGACGGCCTGGAGCAGCTCGCCGATTCCATCCGCGGACGCGACTTCTCCGACCTCTATGCCGACATCGAGGACGCGGCGCGCCGGCGCCCCGTGGCGGTGGCGGCCGTGACCACGGTCGCGGGCTTCATGCTCGCGCGCTTCCTGAAGAGCTCGGCCCAGGACGCCGCCATGCAGGCGCGGGCCGGACGGGCCGCGTCGCGGTCGTCCCCCCAGCCGCGCCGGTGAGACGGGAGCGCGCCATGCATCACGATCACCATCGCTCCGAGAGCGAGACGATCCAGGGCCTGCTCGGGGAGGCGATCCGGGAAAGCGGCGATCTCGCCCGCAAGGAGTTCGCGCTCTTCCGCACCGAGATGGCCGACAACCTGCGCGGCCTCGTCATGGGGATCGCCATGCTGCTCGCGGCCGCGGTCTTCGGCATGGCGACGCTCGTGCTCCTCACGGGCGCCTTCGTCGAGTGGCTCGCCACCGTGGTGAACTCGGAGGCGCTCGCCTCCCTGATCACGGCGGCGCTCACGGCGGTGATCGCGATCGGCCTCGGCCTCTACGCCAAGTCGAAGTTCTCCTCTTCGTCGCTGGCGCCCGACCACACGGTGCGCAACGTCCAGCGCGACGCGCACCTCCTCGCCGAAAGGGTGTCCCGATGACCCAATCGATCCAGGATCTGGAGCGGGACATCGAGGAGAGCCGCGCGCGGCTCGACCTCACGATCGACCGCATCCAGGGCAAGCTCTCGGCCTCCGGCGTCGTGGACGACGTCATCGGCCAGGTCCGCCGCTCCGGCTACGGCACGGCGGTGGATCGCAGCCTCGAGGCGATCCGCAACAACCCCGTCCCGGTGCTCCTCGTGGTGGCCGGGATCGGCTGGCTGCTGCACCGCGCCGCCCGCCAGGAGGGCCGCGTCGGGCGCGCACGGGTCTACGACGCCGCCATGCCCGACGACGGCGTGCCGGTGGTGCGCACCCGGGTCGACCCGTCCTACGACCCCGACGATCCCACCCCCCATCCGAGCGCCGACTATCTCGAGCCTCGCCGCAGCGTCGACGCGCGCGCCTGACGGCTCGCCCGCACCCTCAAGGAGATCGCCATGGCCGACAGCAAGAACGATCCGCAGACCCCCAAGGCCGACGAGAGCAAGATCTCGGCCGGCTCCTCGCTCGGCACGCCCGGCACCCCGCCCAAGCCCGCCGGCATGACGGGCGCCTCGAGCGCCCCCGCCGGCGGCTCGCTGGGCGGCGGCCCCGCCATGGGCTCGACCCCCAGCGCCGCCACGGGCACCGGGCTCGGCGCCTCGGGCGGCTCGACCTCGTCCGGCACGGGCTCCTCGGGCGCCGGAGCGTCCGGCGGCATGGGCTCGTCGGGGACGGGTTCCTCGGGCATGGGCGCCGGCTCGTCCGGCGCCTCGGGCGCGGGGGCCTCGACGGGCGCGCAGTCGGCGACGCTCTCCTCCCACACCTCGCGGCCGCTCGGCGGCGGCGCCGGGCCGACGGGCGCCGGAGCGAACGCGGGCGCCGGGGCGCGCGGAGGCTCCGAGTTCTCCCGCCACCAGGACCAGAGCGCCCAGGGCGGCGGGGGCCAGGGCGGCAGCCAGGGTGGCTCCTCGACCGAGGACCAGGCCCGGCAGGCGGCCGAGCAGCTGCGCGAGCGCGCCTCCGACATGTACGAGAGCGCGTCCGACTGGGCCCGCGACAAGTACGAGGCGGCCTCCGACTGGGCCTCCGACCACGGCGGCTCGCGCTTCGCCCCGAGCCGGGGCGGCTCGATCCAGCGCTTCGCCAGCGAAAACCCGGTTCTGGTCGGCGTGGTCGGCCTCGCGGCGGGCCTATTGCTCGGCGCGCTGCTGCCCCGTACCCGCCCGGAGGACCGCACCTTCGGCGAGTGGAGCGACGAGGTCCGCCAACAGGGCCTGCGCTATGCCAGCGAGGCGGTCCATCGCGGCCGCGAATATGCCGAGCAGGCGCTGGGTGGCGATGAGGCGGCCCCTGGCCGTCCCGAGAGCGAGCCGCGCCGCTCCGGCGGCCCGGGCCGTGACGACGAGGCCGCCCAGGCCGCGCGGGTCACGAGCCCCATCGCCGGGCAGTACCGCAACCACTGACGCGAGCCCTCGCGTCGCGCGAGGCCGGCCCTCCGGGGCCGGCCTTTTTCGTTGCGCCTCACGACGCCAGGGCCGCCGCCCCGTCCTCGGCCGCCGGGAAGCGTTCGGCGATGGCCTCGAGGGTCTGCCCCAGTACCATCTCCACCCGGGCGCAGTCCGCCCCGTCCGGCAGGCGGCCCTCGCCGCGCGCCGCGCCCTCGATGGCGCCGAGCAGGGCGGCGAGCCGCGCCGCGCCGACATTGAGGCTCATGGACTTGAGACCATGGGCGGCCCGCGCCACGTCCGCGGCATCGCCGCCCGCCAGGGCCGCCCGCAGGGCCGCGGCGCCGCCCGGTGCATGGCCGCGATAGAGCCCGACGATCCGGTGCAGGAAGCCGGGCCCCGCGGCGACCGCCATCTCCTCGAGCCCCGCGATCACCCCCGGATCGAGGAGCGGCGCCTCGGTCGCCACGGGAACGGCGGGGAGGTCGGCCGCAGGGGTGGCCCGGTCCACCCAGCCCGGGGTCAGATGGGCCGCGAGGCAGTCGGCCATGGCCTTGAGGGTGAAGGGCTTGTGCAGCACCCCGTCCATCCCGGCCTCGCGCCAGGCCTCCGCGCCGTCCCCGATCACATGGGCGGTCAGCGCCACGATGGCGGTGCGGGGCGCGCCTTCGGCCTCGGCCGCGCGGATGCGGCGCGCCGCCTCGAAGCCGTCGACCACGGGCATGGAGCCGTCCATGAGCACGAGGTCGAAGCGGCCCGTCGCGACCGCCTCGATCGCCTGGCTGCCGTCCTCGACGGTCTCGGCGCGGATTCCGAGCCGGCTCAGCGCCTCGCAGGCGACCTCGCGGTTGACCTCCCTGTCGTCCGCGACCAGCACCCGCGCGCCTTCGAAGCGGGGCAGGGCCTCCGCCGCCGGCGCCGCCGCGGCGGGGTCCGCGAAGGCGGCGCCGGAGACGAGGCGGGCCAGCGCCTCGGCCCATTCGCTCGGGGCGACGGGCCGGCGCAGCAGCGCGTCCGCGAGGCGGCGCTCCAGCACCGCGGGGCCGCTCGCGTCGCCCATGGCGGCGAGCGCCAGGACGCGTCCCGCGCCGGCGGGCCGGTGCCCGAGGCGCGCCAGGGCGGCCGCGTCCACGATCCAGTGCGCCGGCTCCCCGTCCCCGGCGATCCCGCCGCGCGTCTCGGCCGCGAATCCCGCGGCGGCGAGCGCCTCCAGGAGGGACAGGCGCGTGGCGCCGCCGTCGACCGCCACGAGGGCGCGGGCGGGCGGGCGCGGCGCGGCGGGGGCCGGCAGGGCCTCGCCCTCGACGCCGATCGGCACCGTGACGATGAAGGAGGATCCCTCGCCCGCGGCGCTCTCGACGCGGATCTCGCCCTCCATGGCCTCGACGAGGCGCCGGCAGATCGACAGCCCCAGTCCCGTGCCGCCGAAGCGGCGCGTGGTGGACCCGTCGGCTTGCGAGAAGGCGGTGAAGATGCGCTCGATCCGGTCGGGCGGGATGCCGATGCCGGTGTCGCTGACGGCCATGCGCAGCATCCCGCCGGCTCGCTCGACCCGCACCAGCACGTGGCCGGCTTCCGTGAACTTCAGGCCGTTATTGACGAGGTTCGACAGGATCTGGGTGAGGCGCACGGGATCGTTGAGGATGCGGTCGGGCACGTCGGGGGCGATCGCCACCGCCAGGTCGAGGCCCTTGGCGGCGGCGCGCTCGCCGAACAGGGTCACGACGGTCTCCAGCACCTCGCGCGGATCCACCGGGATGCGCTCGATCTCCAGCTTGCCCGATTCCACCTTCGCGAAGTCGAGGATGTCGTTGATGATGGCGAGCAGGCTCTGCCCCGAGCGCGCGATGACCTCGGCGTAGCGGCGCGGCCGGTCCGGGAGGTCGGCGGCGGCCAGCAGCTCCGCCATCACCATCATCCCGTTCATGGGCGTGCGGATCTCGTGGCTCATGGTGGCCAGGAAGGCGGACTTCGCCACGTTGGCCGTCTCCGCCGCCTCCTTGGCGTGCCGCAGGTCCACGGTGCGCTCGGCCACCTCCTGCTCCAGGCGGTCGCGGTGGCGGGCCAGCCTGGCGTCGCGCTCGCGGATCTGCGCCAGCATGCCGTTGAAGCCGGTGGCGAGCACGCCGATCTCGTCGTCGCTGCGCACCTTCAGCGAGGCGGCGTAGTCGTGGTCGCGGGCCACCGCCGTCATGAGGCGCGTGAGCTGGACGAGCGGGCCGGTGATGGAGCGCTGCAGGCGCAGGGCCACCGCGAGCCCCACCACCGCCGCGAGCCCCGCGCCGAGCGCCGCCGTGACGAGGACGTCCCAGAGGCGCCCCGTGAGGTCGCGGGTGTCGCTCACCAGCACGAGCCGGCCCACGGGACGGCCGGACTCCACCACGGGCACCGAGACCTGGACGGTGCTGGTCGCGAGGAGGGCGAGGATGCCCGGGCGCGTGCCCGCCTCGAGATCGAGGTCGCCGGCCAGCCGCACCGCCGTGCCCAGATCGGCGAGCACCGTCCCGGCCCCGTCCTCCACCGACGTGTAGACGAGGCCCGGCACCTTGCCGATGGCCCGGAAGGCCTCCAGGACCGCCCGCGTGTCGCCGCGCGCCACCGCGCCGGCGCTCGCCGCGCTGAAGACATGGGCGGCGGTGAGCAGCGTGTCGCGCTTGGCGTCCGCGTAGCGCCCCGCCTCGGTCCAGAGGCCCAGGCTCGCCACCATCGCCAGCGCCACGCCCACCGCCACGAGGACGAGGCGTCCGAGCTTGCCGTTGATGCTGCGGCGGGGAGCGAAGGTGTCGGCCATGGCGGTCGCGCTGCGAGAATCGGTGGAGCATCGGCCGCAAGGGTAAGGAACCGCTTAACCGCGGCCTTTAACGCGATGGTCAGGGATGTCGCTTAGGAAGCCTATATCCGAGAGCGAAAAGATACGATGCTTCTATCGGTCGGCAGCACAGGTCCGCTCTACGTCTTCGACAATCCCGCCCGGATTCTCGTGGTCGACGACGACCCGATCCTGCGTGAGTTCGCGGTCTCCCAGCTCGTCCATCCCGGGGGCGAGATCGACGTGGCGGCGGACGGCGAGGAGGCCTGGGAGCGCCTCGAGACGGGGCCCGAGGTCGACCTGGTGCTCACCGACCTCGAGATGCCGCGGCTCGGCGGCTTCGGGCTCCTCGACCGGATCCGCACCAGCCCGCGGCACGGCCACCTGCCCGTGGTGGTGATCACCAGCCGCGACGACATGTTCGCGATCGACCGCGCCTACGAGCTGGGCGCCACCTCCTTCGTGACCAAGCCCGTCAACTGGCGGCTCATGGGCTACCAGCTGCGCTACGTCCTGCGCGGATCGCGCATGGAGGCCGAGATCCGGGCCGCCCGCGACGAGGCGCGCGAGGCCGTCGAGCTGCGCACCTCGCTCCTCGCCCTGCTCCAGCACGAGACCCGCACACCCCTCAACGCGGTCATCGGCTATGCCGAGATCCTGCGCGCCATGCCGGGCGGCGCC
>DASPJU010000396.1:0-7439 GCA_035628475.1 Salinarimonas sp.
CGTCGCGGCCCACCACCGCCTCTCCCGCCTGGAGGCTCGGATGGCGGAGGGAGACCGGAGCGGCACGGAGGAGTGGAAGCACTACGACTGGCAGTTCCACGGGGCCCTGATCTCGGCCTGCGGCTCGCGCATGCTCATCGAGACCCACGCGTCCGTCTTCGACAAATATCTGCGCTACCAGATGATCGCGCTGAGCTATCGCGGCGCGGTCGCGGCCGGCGAGCATGCCGAGCTTCTCGACTGCGCCCTGCGGCGCGACGCGGACCGCGCCTGCGAGGTCCTCACCCGCCACGTCGCCGGGGGCGTCGAGCACGCGCTCGCCACCGGCACCATCGCCTGACCTCCGCCATACAGGACCGGGGAGCCGTCCCGCCATGCAGACCGCGATCGCCACCGTTTGCCTGAGCGGCACCCTGCCCGAGAAGCTGGAGGCCATCGCGGCCGCCGGGTTCGGCGCGGTCGAGATCTTCGAGAACGACCTGCTCTCCTTCAACGGCACGCCCGCCGACGTCCGGCGCATGGCGGGGGAGCTCGGCCTGAGGATCGCCGTCTACCAGCCCTTCCGCGACTTCGAGGGCATGCCCGAGCCGCAGCGCTCGCGCGTCCTCGCCCGAGCCGAGCGCAAGTTCGACACCATGGCGGAGCTCGGCTGCGACCTCCTCATGGTGTGCTCGAACGTCTCGCCCGACAGCCTCGGCGGCATCGACCGGGCGGCGGCCGACTTCCACGAGCTGGGCGAGCGCGCGACCGGGCGCGGGATGCGCGTCGCCTACGAGGCCCTGGCCTGGGGCCGGCACGTCGACGACTACCGCGACGCCTGGGAGGTGGTGCGCCGCGCCGACCACGCCAGCGTCGGCTTCGTCCTCGACTCGTTCCACGTCCTGGCGCGCGGCACCGACCTCAAGGCGATCCGCGCGATCCCGCGCGACAAGATCTTCCTCGTCCAGATGGCCGACGCGCCCCGGCTCCAGATGGACCATCTCTCCTGGAGCCGCCACTACCGCTGCTTCCCGGGCCAGGGCGACCTCCCCATCGACGCCTTCATGGACGCGCTCGGCGCGACGGGCTTCGACGGGCTCCTCTCCCTCGAGATCTTCTCCGACCGCTTCCGCGCCGGGTCCGCCCGGAGCGTCGCTGTGGACGGCCGCCGCTCGCTCCTGTTCATGCTCGACGAGCTCAACCGGCGCATGCCGGCCCCCTTGCCGGGGCTGCCGAGCCTGCCGCCGCGGGCCCGTTGCGCCGGCGTGGAGTTCATCGAGTTCGCGGTCGACGCCAGGACCGCGCCGGGATTCGAGGCGACGCTCGAGGCCTTGGGCTTCTCGCATGCCGCGCAGCACCGCTCCAAGGCGGTGAGCCGGTGGAACCAGGGCTCCATCAACGTCGTGGTGAACCGGGAGACCGAGGGCTTCGCCCATTCCTTCAACGTGACGCACGGCTCCTCGATCTGCGCGGTCGCCCTGCGGGTCGACGACGCGGCCGCCGCCGTGGAGCGCGCGGTCTCGCTCCTCGACCAGCCCTTCCGCCAGGCGGTCGGTCCGGGCGAGCTCGACATCCCGGCCGTGCGCGGCGTCGCGGGGAGCCTCGTCTATTTCGTGGACGGGACGAGCGGCCTCGACCGCCTGTGGGATGTCGACTTCGACCCCGTGGACGGCGCCGCGCCGCGCCAGGACGCCGGCCTCGTCGCCATCGACCATCTCTCGCAGACCATGCGCTACGAGGAGATGCTCACCTGGCTCCTGTTCTACAACTCGCTGTTCGACGTGGCGCAGACCCCGACGCAGGCGGTCGTGGACCCGGGCGGCGTGGTGCAGAGCCAGGCGGTCGAGACCGCGACGGGGTCGCTGCGACTCGTCCTGAACGCCTCGCAGAGCCACCAGACCCTCTCGTCGCGCTTCCTGTCGGAGAGCTTCGGGGGCGGCGTCCAGCATGTCGCCCTGGCGACCGACGACATCGTCGCGACCGTCGAGCGGCTCCGCCGGAACGGCGTCGAGCTGCTCCCGATCCCCGAGAACTACTACGACGACCTGGAGACCCGCGCCGACCTGCCGGACGACGAGATCGCCCGCATGAAGCGCCTCAATATCCTCTATGACCGCGAGGGCGGGGCCGAGTTCTTCCAGGCCTACACGACGGCGCTGCTCGAGGGCGGCTTCTTCTTCGAGATCGTGCAGCGGCGCGGATATCGCGGCTACGGCGCCGTCAACGCACCCATCCGCCTCGCGGCCCAGACCCGGCTCGCCCCGCAGCCGGTCCCGCCGGTCCCGTGACGACCGGCGGGACCATCGCGGTCCGAAGGGCCCGGAGGATGTCCCGCAGCCGGTCCCTCGACCAAGCCGAGCGCCAGAGCCGCCTTCCTGAATACAGCCAGCATCTAAAACCATCCTGCGCCCGCAATTTCGCTGCGTCGCACAACGCGATTCTGGCACAATCCGCTTGTTCGCGGCGCAGTCCTGTATACAGTCTGGATCGCAGGAGCCGCGCGATGACCGATCTGAGGCCGTTTCCGCTGAATGCCTGGTACGCCGCCGCCTGGTCCCACGAGATCCGGCGGGAGCTGTCGGCGCGCACCATCTGCGGCAAGGACGTCGTGCTCTACCGCCGCTCGGACGGGCAGGCGGCGGCGCTCGAGGACGCCTGCTGGCACCGGCTCCTGCCGCTCTCGCTCGGCCGCCTCCAGGGCGACGAGGTGGTGTGCGGCTATCACGGCCTCGTCTTCAACGCGGACGGGCGCTGCACCTACATGCCGGCGCAGAAGACCATCAACCCCTCGGCCTGCGTGCGCGCCTATCCCCTGGCCGAGCGGCACCGCCTCGTCTGGCTCTGGCCCGGGGACCCGGCGCTCGCCGACCCGGCCCTCATCCCGGACTTCCACTGGAACGACGGCACCGACTGGGTCGGCGAGGGCGGCACGTTCTACAGCCTCCAATGCGACTACCGCCTCGTCATCGACAACCTCATGGACCTCACCCACGAGACCTATGTCCACGCGGGGAGCATCGGCGACGAGGCGATCACCAGCGCGCCCTTCGAGGTCACCCACACGGACCGGACCGCCACGGTCACCCGCTGGATGATCGATATCGAGCCGCCGCCCTTCTGGAAGCGGCAGCTCGGGCGCGAGGGCCATGTCGACCGCTGGCAGGTCATCCATTTCCAGGCGCCCTCCACGGTGGTGGGCGATGTCGGCGTGGCGCTCACGGGCACCGGCGCGCCCGAGGGAGACCGCTCGCAGGGCGTGAACGGCGCCTTCCTGGCCGCCATCACGCCCGAGAGCGAGACGAGCTGCCACTATTTCTGGAACTTCGTGCGCACCTTCCGCACCGACGACGAGGGGCTCACGCGGGACATCCAGCGCGCCCACGTCAATGACGGCCACGGGGTCTACGACCAGGACCACGCGGTGCTGGAGGCGCAGCAGAAGGCGCTCCTGCGCCATCCGCGATTGCCCTTCTACAACCTCAACATCGACGCCGGCGCCCTGTGGGCCCGGCGCCTCATCGACGATATTCTCGCCCGGGAAGGCGCGCCGCGCCCGCCCCGCGTCGAAGCCGCGGACTAGGCGCGCCATGCCGGCCCCTCTCGACTGGCGCCGCGCGCGCCTCGCCGCGACGCGGGACCTGACCCGCGACGTCCGGCTCCTCGCCATCGAGCCGGAGGGCGCCTTCGTGCCGCCGACCCCCGGCTGCCACATCCAGGTCGGGGTGCAAGTCGACGGGCGCGCCGACACCCGCTCCTATTCCGTGGTCGATCCCGGCCGGGACGGGCTCTACCGGGTCGCGGTGAAGCGCCTCGCGACGAGCCGCGGCGGCTCGCGCTACATGTGGAGCCTCGCCCCCGGGGCGCGTCTCCTGGTCTCGAGCCCGGCGAACCATTTCGAGCTGGCGCCCGGCCGCCCGCACTACACCCTGGTCGCGGCCGGCATCGGCATCACGCCGATCCGGTCCATGGCGCTCGCCCTCGCCGAGGCGGGGGCGGAGCTGCGCCTGCTCTACGCCGCCCGGACCCGCGCCGAGCTCGCCTTCGCCGACGAGCTCGGCGCGCTGCTCGGCGAGCGCCTCGATCTCTTCGTCGCGGAGGAGGGCAGGCGGATCGACCTGGGGGCGGTGGTCGCCGCCGTGCCGACGGGGGGCGAGCTCTATCTCTGCGGCCCGATCGGGCTCATGGAGGCGGGCAAGCGCGCCTGGGCGCTGGCCGGGCGCCCGGCCGCGAGCCTGCGCTTCGAGACCTTCGGCTCGAGCGGGCGCCACGCCACCCTTCCCTTCACGGTGCGCATCCCGCGGCTCGGCCTCGAGATCCGGGTGCCCGAGAACCGCACCATGCTCGACGCCATGGAAGCGGCCGGCGTCGCCATGATCCACGATTGCCGGCGCGGCGAGTGCGGCCTGTGCGCCGTGCGCATCCTGGACGCCGACGGCGTGGTCGACCACCGGGACGTGTTCTTCAGCGACGAGGAGAAGGCCGCGAACGCGAAGCTGTGCACCTGCGTCTCGCGCCTTCCCGGCGGGGTCCTCACCATCGACACGGCGGACCGGGCGGCATGACGGGCACCCGCGTCCATCCCGCCGTCGAGGCCGAGGAGGCCCGCGCGGACCGCACGCCGAGCCAGACCGTGCGGGCCCAGATCGAGCTGCGCAAGCTCGTGCTCTCGGGCGAGCTCGCGTCGGGCGATCGCGTCCCGGAACTCCCCATGGTCGAGCGCCTGGGGGTCTCGCGCACGCCCCTGCGCATGGCGCTGGTCCGCCTGGAGGAGGAAGGGCTCCTGGAGGCCATCCCGTCGGGCGGCTTCGCCGTGAAGGCCTTCTCCGAGCGCGAGGTCTTCGAGGCGATCGAGATCCGCGGCACCCTCGAGGGGCTGGCCGCCCGGCTCGCCGCCGAGCGGGGCGCCGAGCGGGCGGGCCTGGAGCGGGCCGCGCGATGCCTGGAGGCCCTCGACGACGTGGTGCGGCCGCAGGACGCCGCCGTCGACCTCTCGCGCTACGTCGAGCTCAACGCGGTCTTCCACGACATCCTCCTGGATCTCGCCGGAAGCGAGGCGCTCGCCCGGCAGATCCAGCGCGCCTGCGCCCTGCCTTTCGCGTCGCCGAGCGCGCTGGTCTCGGTCCAGTCGGCGCCCGGGGGCGACCGCAGCCTGCTCGCCGTGGCGCAGGACCAGCACCGATGCGTGCTCTCGGCGATCGAGCGGCGCGAGGGCGCGCGGGCGGAGGCGATCATGCGCGAGCACGCCCGCATCGCCCACCGCAACCTGGAGCGGGCGCTCGCGAACCAGGAGATGCATCTCGTGCCGGGATCGGCGCTCATCAGAAGGCGCTTCGGGACGTGAGCCGGACGGCTCGACCATCAGAACAGGGAGGACACACCATGCTTCGCAGGACGCTTCTGACCATGGCCGGCACCGCCGGCCTCGCGCTTGCCGCGGGCGGCGCGCTCGCGCAGGAAACGCTGCGCGTCGGCCTCATCCTGCCGATGACGGGGCCCTTCGCCTCGACCGGCCGGCAGATCGAGGCGGCGGCCCGCCTCTACATGCAGCAGAACGGCGACACCGTCGCGGGCAAGCGGATCCAGCTCGTCCTGCGCGACGACACGGGCGTCGCCGACCAGACGCGCCGCATCGCCCAGGAGCTCATCGTCAACGAGCGCGTGGGCGTGGTGGCGGGCTTCGGCCTCACCCCCCTCGCCCTGGCGGTCGCCCCCCTCGCGACCCAGGCCAAGGTGCCGGCGGTGGTCATGGCGGCGGCGACCTCCACGATCACGGAGGCCTCGCCCTTCATCGTGCGCACGAGCTTCACCCTGCCGCAGGTCACCGAGCCCATGGCGGACTGGGCGGCCAAGAACGGGATCAAGAAGGTCGTGACCCTCGTGTCCGACTACGGACCCGGGCTCGACGCCGAGCGGGCCTTCACGGCCGCGCTCACCAAGGCGGGCGGCGGGGTCGACAACCTGCGCGTCCCCCTCGCCAACCCCGACTTCGCGCCCTTCCTCCAGCGCGCCGCCGACGCCAAGCCCGACGCGCTCTTCGTCTTCGTGCCCTCGGGCGTGGGCGCTCAGTTCATGAAGCAGTTCGTGGAGCGCGGCCTCGACAAGAGCGGGGTCCGGCTCATCGCCACGGGCGACGTCACCGACGACGACATCCTCAACGGCATGGGCGACGTGGCGCTCGGCGCCATCACCTCCCACCACTATTCCGCGGCCCACGACAGCCCCGAGAACAAGGCCTTCGTCGACGCCTTCCAGAAGGCGAACCGCGGCATGCGGCCCAACTTCATGGCGGTGGGCGGCTATGACGGCATGCACGCCATCTACGAGGGCCTGAAGAAGACCAATGGCGGGGGCGGGGAGGCCTTGGTGACCGCCATGAAGGGCCTGAGCTGGACGAGCCCGCGCGGACCGGTGTCGATCGACCCGCAGACCCGCGACGTCGTGCAGAACGTCTATGTCCGCCGAGTCGAGCGGGTGAACGGCGAGCTGTTCAACGTGGAGTTCGCCACGGTCCCCAACGTGAAGGACCCCGTCAAGGCCGCGAAGTCCGGCCCGAACTGACGCGACGGCCTGACCGCGGACGCGCCCGCCCGGCGCGTCCGCCCCATCCCCCGGAGCCCGACCGTGCTCACCATCCTGTTCGACGGCATCGCCTACGGCATGCTGCTCTTCGTCCTGGCCTGCGGCCTCGCCGTGACGCTGGGGCTGATGAACTTCGTCAACCTCGCCCATGGCGCCTTCGCCATGGCGGGCGGCTACGTGACGTCGATCCTCACCATGCGGATGGGAGTGCCCTTCCTCGCGACCCTGCCGATCGCCTTCGCGGCGCCGGCGCTGCTCGGCCTCCTCCTGGAGCGCACGCTCTACCGGCACCTCTACGCCCGCAGCCACCTCGACCAGGTGCTGTTCTGCATCGGCCTCGTCTTCATGGCGGTCGCGGCCGTGGACTACACGATGGGCTCGCAGCAGCAATTCGTCGCGATTCCCGCCTGGCTCCAGGGCCGCGTCGAGGTGCTCGGCGTCCAGATGGGCGTCTATCGCAGCTTCATCATCCTCGTCTGCGGCGTGCTTGCGCTTGCGCTCCAGCTCGTCCTGACCCGCACCCGCTTCGGCAGCCGGCTGCGCGCGGCGGTGGACGATCCGCGCGTGGCGCGGGGCCTCGGCATCAACGTGGACGCGATCTTCGCCGTCACCTTCGCGGTGGGCTCGGGGCTGGCGGGCCTCGGCGGCGCGGTGGGCGCCGAGCTGCTCGGCCTCGATCCCACCTTCCCGCTCAAGTTCATGATCTACTTCCTCATCGTCGTGACGGTGGGCGGCACCACGAGCATCACGGGGCCCTTCCTCGCCTCGCTGCTGCTGGGCGTCGCGGACGTGGCCGGCAAGTACTACGCGCCGGCCTTCGGCGCCTTCGTGATCTACACCCTGATGATCGCCGTGCTGGTCGTGCGCCCGCAGGGCCTCTT
>DASPJU010000397.1:0-6012 GCA_035628475.1 Salinarimonas sp.
CCAGATGATCATCCCCTTCGACGCGGGCGGGAACACGGACCTGATGGCCCGCGCCCTGCAGGAGGAGATGGCCAAGGCGCTCGGCCAGTCGTTGGTGCCGATCAACAAGCCCGGCGCCGCGGCGACGCTCGGCACCGGCGAGCTCGCCCGCGCCAAGCCCGACGGCTACACGCTCGGCATGGTGCCGATCGGCCCCCTGGCCCTGCAGCCCAACATGCGCAAGCTGCCCTACAGCCTCGAATCCTTCGACTACATCTGCCAGACCTATGACGTGCCGATGTTCCTGATGGTCCCGCAGGACTCGCGCTTCAAGTCGGCGGCCGACGTGGTGTCCTTCGCCAAGGACAACCCGAACGCGTTCCTCTACGGCTCGTCGGGCCCGGGCACGATGCCTCACATCGCCACCGCCGCCTTCCTGCGCGCCGCGGGAGTCGGCGGCACGCACGTGCCGTTCCGCGGCTCGGGCGAGATGGCGCAGGCGCTGCTCGGCGGCACCATCATGGCCTTCAGCGACGCGCCCTCGCTCGCCGCCGCCAACAATCTGCGCATCCTCGCGACCTATTCCTCTAAGCGCGAGCCGACCCACCCGGACGTGCCGACCATGAGGGAGCTCGGCTACGATTTCACGGGGTCGGTCTGGGGCGGGATCATCGCGCCCAAGGGCCTGCCGGCGCCGGTCAGGACGAAGCTGGAGGAGGCCTGCCGGGCCGCCGCCAGCTCGGACGGCTACAAGCAGGCCGCCGCCCGCCTCAACTCGCCGGCGCTCTACAAGACGGGCCCGGAGTTCAAGGCCTTCGTCGAGGCCCAGTCCAAGGCGCTGGGCGACGTCATTCGCGCCGCCGGGCTCGAGGCCAAGTGAGCGGCGGCGCGGCCGGGCGCCGGGTCCACGCGGGCTCGCTCACCGCCGCCATCGTCCTCGGGGCGCTCGCCGCCTGGGCCTGCGCGGAGGCCGTCGGATACGGCCTGTGGCGAGGACGGTCTCCTGGCGAGGGGCTCTATCCCTTCATCGCCGCGGCCGCGGTCGCGACGATGGCTCTCGCCTTCGCGGTCCAGGCCGTCACCGATCCCGCCGACCCGCCCCGGGAGGACGCGGACGCTCCGCCCGCCTGGGCCAAGGTCGCGGTCTATCTCGCCGGCCTCCTCGCCTTCGGCCTCGCCCTTGAACCCCTGGGCTGGCTGCCGGTCACGGCCGGCGTCCTGCTCCTGATCCTGAAGGTCGCGGAGCGGCTGCCCTGGTCCGTGAGCCTGGGCGTCGTCGCCGCGACCGTGGCGGCCACCCACGTCGTCTTCGAGCGGCTCCTGGGGCTTCCCCTGCCTCGCGGCGTGCTCTCCTGAAGGCTCGCCGCCATGGACATCCTCGCCAATGTCGCGCTGGGCTTCGGGATCGCGCTGACCCCCGACAACCTGCTCTTCTGCCTCATCGGCGTCGCGCTCGGCACCGCCATCGGCGTCCTGCCGGGTCTCGGGCCCACCGCCACGATCGCGCTGCTGCTCCCCATCACCTACCGCATGGACGCGGTCTCCTCCCTGATCATGCTGTCGGGCATCTATTACGGCGCCATGTATGGGGGCTCGATCACCTCCATCCTCGTCAAGGTGCCGGGGGAGGGCGCCTCGGTCATCACCTGCATCGACGGCTACGCCATGGCCCGCAAGGGGCGGGCGGGTGCCGCGCTCGGGCTCTCGGCCTTCGGCTCCTTCATCGCCGGGGTCGTCGGGACGGTGGGCGTCTTCCTGCTCGGTCCCGCCTTGGCCCGCGTGGCGCTCGCGTTCGGGCCGGCGGAATACGCGGCGCTCGTCGTGGTGGGCCTCGTCCTCGTCACCTACGTGGCGCAGAGCTCCATGACGGGCGCGCTGCTCATGGTGGCGCTGGGCCTCCTGCTCGCCACCGTCGGCGTCGATCCGATCTACGGCTCCGAGCGCTACACCCTGGGGCAGCTCGACCTGTTCGACGGCATCCAGATGCCTATCCTCGCCATGGGCCTGTTCGGGGTCGCCGAGCTTCTCGCGGTGGCGGCCCAGCGGGGCGGCCCGCCGCCCCTGATCGCCAGCCCGCGGAGCACCCGCGAGATGCTGCCGAGCCGGGAGGAATGGAGCCAGTCCACGGGAGCGATCGCCCGGGGCACGGGCCTCGGCTTCTTCCTGGGGCTCCTTCCCGGCGGGGGCGCGCTCATCGCGTCCTTCGCGTCCTACGTGATCGAGAAGCGCCTCTCGAAACACCCCGAGGAGTTCGGGCGAGGCGCTCCGGCCGGGGTCGCGGGGCCCGAATCCGCCAACAACGCCGCGGCGCAGGCGGCCTTCATCCCGCTGCTCAGCCTCGGCATCCCGGCCAACGTCGTGATGGGCGTGATGATGGGCGGTCTCCTCATCCAGGGCATCCAGCCCGGGCCGCGCCTCCTGGAGACGCGCCCTGACCTCTATTGGGCAGTGGTCTGCTCCATGCTGATCGGCAACGTGATGCTGATCATCCTCAACGTGCCGCTCATCTCCATCTTCGTGCGGCTCCTGCGGATCCCCTTCGGCGTGCTCTCGCCGCTCATCATCGTGTTCTGCGTGGTCGGCGCCTATTCCCTGCGCAACAGCGCCTTCGATGTCGGCCTCATGCTGGTCTTCGGGGTGGTGGGTTGGCTCATGCGCGCGGCCCGCCTGGATCCCGCGCCCCTCATCCTCGCCTTCGTGCTGGGCGACATCCTGGAGCGCTCCGTGCGCCAGGCCTTGCTGGTGGGCTTAGGGTCGCCCATGATCTTCGTGACGCGGCCGATCTCGGCGGCGCTCCTGACCCTGGCCGCGCTCCTGCTGCTGTGGCCCGCCGCGCGCTGGTGTCTCGCGCGCCGGAGCGGCAAGCGACGGACGGGGCTGCCCGACCTAGCCGAATAGCGCCTCCGCGGCGAATCGGGCGCGTCGATAAACGGGATCTCAACCACTCCCGCGCTGAACTCTCCCAATCGTCGCCGATCGGGGAACCAGGTGTCGGACACGCTTCCGCTTCTGATCGTCACCTCCGAGGGCAGGATGCCGCCGGAACTGCCCGGCGGGCTCCAGGGGCGGCCGTTCGTCTGCGCCCGTCCGGAGGAGATCGCGCCGGACTGCGCCCGCGGCGCGTCGGCCGCGATCGTCGACCTCGATCTGCGCGCCGCCCTCGGGTCTCCCGCCGGGCGTGCGGGGCTTGCGCGCCTGGCATCCCTGCCGGGACTGGTCCTGACCTCGCCGGCCGACCTCGCCCGCGTGAAGGAACTCGGGACCTCGGCGCCTTGGGACGTCCTGGTCCGGCCCTTCAGGTCCGAGGAGCTCGCCCGCAGGGTCGCGCGCCTGCCCTCGCGGCGGGCCAACGGCCGCGCCGTCCCGGTGCTCGTCGCCGCCTCCGGGTCGGCACCCGACCCGCGGCGTGGGGTGGAGACGGCCGTGTCGGCCGGCACCGCCGTCCTCGCATCCGTTTTCGACAGCATCGGCCGGGGCGAGGCGCCGCGGACCGCGCCGTTCCGGGACGCGAGCCAGGCCTTCGTGAGCGGACTCGCGCAGGCCGCCGGCAGCGCGACCTCGCTCGCCCTATGGCTCGAGACGGTGCGCAGCCATCACAGCCCCACCTTCGGCCATTCCCTCACCGTCACCGCCAACGCCGTCCTGTTCGGGCTGAACCTCGGCATGCGCACCTGCGACCTGGAGCGGCTCTCCATCGCCGGGCTCCTCCACGACATCGGCAAGGCCGTGGTGCCGCTCGCCATCCTCGACAAGCCCGCCCGGCTGGATCCGGTGGAGGCCGAGCAGATCCGGCGCCACCCCCAGATCGGCCGCGACCTCCTGCTGCGCTCCCCCGACCCGGTCGCGCCGGAGCTCGTCCAGGTGGTGCTGCATCACCATGAATTCCTCGACGGCTCCGGCTACCCGGACGGGCTGCGTGGCGATGCGATCCCCGATCTCGTGCGGGTCGTGACCATCGCCGACATCTTCACGGCCCTGGTGGAGGATCGCGCCTACAAGCCGGGACTCGAGCCCCGCTCGGCGCTCGCGGTGCTGCGGGAGATGGCGACGGCCGGCAAGCTCGATCGCGCCCTCGTGACGCGTTTCGGCGCGATGGTCGAGTCCGGCGAGGCGGCCGCCGCCTGAGCGGCCGCCCGCGTCAGCACATCGGACCGGCGGGAAGATCGGCCGGTGCCGCGCCGCGCTCGAAGAAGGCTTCCATGGCGGCCTCGTGCGCCGCGAGCGACAGGCCGCGCCCTGCCAGCCAGGAATCGTCGAAATAGGTCGAGGCGTAGCGCTCGCCGGGGTCGCACAGGAGGCTCACGACCGAGCCCGTCCTCCCCTCGCGCGCCATCCCGCCGATGATGCGCGCGCAGGCCCACACATTCGTCCCCGTCGAGCCGCCGCAGCGGCGCCCGAGCCGCCGGCTCACCACCCGCATGGCCGCCAGGCTGGCGGCGTCCGGCACCGCGATCATGCGGTCGACCACGTCGGGCACGAAGGAGGGCTCGACCCGCGGGCGCCCGATGCCCTCGATGCAGGACGAGCACGCGTCGATCTCCCGCACGCTCCGGTCGGCATAGTGCCGGTGGAAGACGGAGCCCTCCGGGTCGGCGACGCACAGCCGCGTGGGGTGGCGCTGGTAGCGGATGAAGCGCCCCAGCGTCGCCGAGGTGCCCCCTGTGCCGGCGCCGCAGACGATCCAGGCGGGGATCGGATCTGCCTCGTGGGCCATCTGGGCGTAGATCGACTGCGCGATGTTGTTGTTGCCGCGCCAGTCCGTCGCCCGCTCCGCGTAGGTGAACTGGTCGAGATAGTGCCCGCTCGTGGCGGCGGCGACCCGCTCGGCCTCGGCGTAGACCGTCTTGCCGTCGTCGACGAAATGGCACTCGCCGCCCTGGAAGGCGATGGCCGCCACCTTCTCGGGGCTCGTGGTGCGCGGCATCACGGCGATGAAGCGCAAGCCCAGGAGCTTGGCGAAATAGGCTTCCGACACCGCCGTCGATCCGCTCGAGGCTTCGACGATCGTAGTGCGCGGGCCCACCCAGCCGTTGCACAGGGCATAGAGGAAGAGCGAGCGCGCGAGCCGGTGCTTGAGGCTGCCGGTGGGATGGCTCGACTCGTCCTTGAGGTACAGGCGGATGCCCTCGAAGGGCACCTCCACCGGGATGAGATGCGTGTCGGCCGATCGGTTGAAGTCGGCCTCGATGCGGCGCACCGCCTCGTCGAGCCACGCCCGATCGGACCCGACGAGCCCTGCCGATGCCGTCATCCGCTTGCCTCCCTGGCGTTCCGCGCGGGTGCTCGATAGCGGCTTGCCGGCCTCAGCGCCAGTTGGGATCGCCGGTCAGGACGCCGGCGCGTAGCCCGCGCCGTCGACCGCCTCGGGCCGGCCCTCCAGATCGAGGCGCGTCACGCACGGGGCGCTCCGCGCGATCACGCGACCGCGGCGGATCACGGCGAGGCGCGCCGCCTTGAGGCGGATCGCCTCGATGGGGTCGCGCGCCTGGAGGAGGACAAGATCGGCGTGGCACCCCACGGCGAGGCCGTAGCCCTCCAGGCCCATGATCCGAGCCGGGGCCTCGGTGACGGCTTGGTACGCGAAGCGCATGGCCTCGCGGCTCGTCATGTGGCCGACATGGATCGCCATGTGGGCGACCTCGAGCATGTCGCCGGACCCCAGCGAGTACCAGGGGTCCATGACGCAATCGTGCCCGAAGGCGCAAGGAATGCCGTGCGCCCGCATCTCGGGGATGCGCGTCATCCCGCGTCGCTTCGGGTAGGTGTCGTGCCGGCCCTGGATCACGATGTTGATGAGTGGGTTGGCGATCGCCGCCACGCCCGCCTCGGCCATGAGGGGGAGGAGCTTCGAGACGTAGTAGTTGTCCATGGAGTGCATGGAGGTGAGGTGCGAGCCCGCCACCCGCCCGCCGAGGCCCAGGCGCTGCGTCTCGCCGGCCAGGGTCTCGACATGGCGCGAGAGCGGGTCGTCGGTCTCGTCGCAATGCATGTCGACGCGAAGCCCGCGCTCGGCCGCGATCTTGCACAGGGCCC
>DASPJU010000398.1:0-3816 GCA_035628475.1 Salinarimonas sp.
TTGGCGAAGAGCACCTCGACCGTGGCGTTGGCGGAGCCCCGCTCCGGGCTCCAGGGGTCATGGGCCGAGAAGCCGAATCGGACCTCGGAGATGAAGGAGGGCCGCAAGGCCGCCGGCATCGGGACCGCGGGGACGATGGGGCTGCGGGCGAGATCCGCGGCCCCGGCGGCGCCGGCGACGAGGGTGAGACCGAGCGCGAATCCGATCCGGCGCGTTGCGACGACCTTTGTCATGGCGCAATCCTTACCACAGCGAGACGACCCGGCCATCCGCCGCCATGCTCCCGGCCGCGCTTTCCCCAGGCGTGATGCTTTTGGGTGTCACGTGCCATTGGGGAAGCACCCGGCGGGACCGCTCAGCCCTGCACGAGTCGGCGCGCGCCGCGCCACAGGAGCGGCACCGCGAGCCCGACGAGGGCGACCTTCAGGGCCTCCGCGAGGAGGAAGGGCTGCACGCCCGCCGCGAAGGCCCGGGCGAGGCCGATGCCCGTCGCGCCCGACGGCATGGCGGCGCCGAGCGCCAGCCAGAGGCAGCCCAAGGCCAGGATCGCGAGATCGGCCGCGGCCACGACGCCCAGGAAGGCGAGCGGCCGGCGCGCCAGGCCCCGGTCGGCGGCGGCGCCGACGATCGCCGCGGCGAGCACGAAGCCCGCGAGGAACCCGCCCGTCGGCCCCATGAGGTAGAGGGGACCGGGCACGACCGGCGGCGTGTTCACGAAGACCGGCAGGCCCGCCATGCCCTGGCCGACATAGAGGAGCACCGTCGCGACCGCGATGCGTCGGCCAACGAGCGCGCCCAGCGCCAGGACAACGAGGGTCTGGAGCGTCATAGGCACGGGCCAGAACGGCACCGACACCTTGGCCGACAGCGTGAGCAGGGCGCTGCCGAGCACCGCGAGCGCCACGGCGCGAAGGGCGCCCGTGCGCTCGGCGGCGGGCCAGAGAAGCCCGGCGAGCGTGCCGGGAACCGCAGGGAGGGGGGTCAAGCCGCCAGCCATCTGATCTCACCTCGGGTCAGGAGCGAACGCCGCGCATGGCGCGGGCGCGTCACCGGCTCTATAGGTCGCAAAACGCCACGCCTCAAGGCGCAAGTGCATGGAGATGCCGGGTGAGCGAAGACCCCGCGTTCGACCGCGATTTCCCGGCGCCCCCCGGGGCCGCCGCGGCCCTCACGCCGCTCGTGCGGCGGGTGGTGGCCGACAATCCCGGCGCCATGACGTTCACGGGCACCTGCACCTACGTGGTGGGGCGCGGCACGGTGGCGGTGATCGATCCGGGGCCGGACGACGGGCGCCACATGGCGGCGATCCTCGCGGCGCTCGCGGGCGAGACGGTGAGCCACATCCTGGTCACCCACACCCACAAGGACCACTCCCCGGCCGCCCGCGCCCTCAAGGCCGCCACGGGCGCCCGCCTCGTGGGCTGCGCCCCGCACCGCGCCGCGCGGTCGCTCGCGGAGGGCGAATCGAGCATGATCGAGGGCGCCAACGACCTGGACTACGCCCCCGACGCCGCGATGCGGGACGGCGACGCGGTCGCGGGCCCCGGATGGACGCTCACGGCCGTCGAGACCCCCGGCCATACGGTCAACCACCTCGCCTTCGCCCTGCCCGAGGAGCGGGCCTTGTTCTCGGGCGACCACGTGATGGCCTGGTCCACAACCTTCGTGGGCCCGCCCGACGGCTCGATGACGGACTACATGGCCTCTCTCGACAAGGTGCGGGCGCGCGACGACGCCCTGCATTGGCCAGGCCATGGGGGGCCCGTGCGCGAGCCCGCCAGGTTCGTGCGCGCCCTCCAGCATCACCGGCGCCAGCGCGAGGCCTCGATCCTCGGACGGCTGGCCGCCGGCGACCGCACCATCGCCGAGATGGTGCCCGCGATCTATGCGGGCCTCGCGCCGGGCCTTCGGGGCGCGGCGGCCCTCAACGTGTTCGCGCATCTGGAGGACCTGGTCCGGCGCGGCCTCGCCACCAGCGAGGGCCCGCCGACGCTGCATGGGCGCTATGGGCCCGCCTGATCAGACGAGGCCGTCGACCACGAGCCCCGCGAAGAGGAGGAGCCCCGCGTCGCGGTTGGACCGGAAGAGCCGGAGCGCCCCCGCTCCGTCGGCGGCGTCGATCCGGGTCACCTGCCAGGCCAGATGAGCGGCGAAGGCGAGGAGGCCGAGGAAGCCGGGCCCGCCCGCGCCGGCGAGGGCCAACGCGCCGAGGGCCAGCAGCACGGTCAGCCCGTAGCAGGCCGCGACGCCGATGCGGACGCGCGGGCCGAACAGGCGCGCCGAGGACTTGATGCCCGCCATCTCGTCGTCGTCGATGTCCTGGAGCGCGTAGATCGTGTCGTAGCCCACGGTCCAGGCGACCGCCGCGAGATAGAGGAGCACCGGCGCGGGCGACAGAGATCCCAGGAGCGCCGCCCAGCCCATGAGCCCGCCCCAGGCGAAGGCCAGGCCGAGCACGAGTTGGGGCATCCAGAAGACGCGCTTCATGAAGGGATAGGCGAGCACGATCGCCACCGAGGCGAAGCCCGTCGCGATCGCGAAGCCGTTGAACTGGACCAGGACCAGCAGGCCCACGAGGCACTGGGCGAGGACGAAGGCGGCGGCGGCGGGCGGCGTCACCTGGCCCGAGGGCAGCGGGCGCAGGCACGTGCGCTCGACGCGGGCGTCGAGGTCCCGGTCCACGAGGTCGTTGTAGGTCGAGCCCGCCCCGCGCATCGCCACGGCGCCGATCAGGAACAGGAGGCAGTGGACCGGATCGGGCCCCGGCCGGCCGTCCGCGATTGCCGCGAGCGCGGCCGACCACCAGCAGGGCAGGAGCAGGAGCCACCAGCCGATCGGCCGGTCGATGCGGGCGAGCCGCAGGTAGGGACGCGCGCCCGCTGGCGCCAGGCGGTCGACGAGGTTGCCCCGCGCCGCGTCGGGGACCGGGCGGTCGGTCACGCCGCCGCGCACCGGTGCCGGGGTCTAGAGAGCCCCTTGGGGCAGGCGCGCGGGGCCGGTGAGGCCGTCGCCGCCGAGCAGGCCGCCGGTACCGGGGCCGCCGCTCTGCTGCTGCTGCTTGGCCTTGCGCTCCATGTCGGCGAGCTTCTTGGCCGCGTCGCAGGCCTGGCCGCGGATCTTGAGGGCGCGCTCGTGGTCGGCCTTCATGCCGTCGCGCAGGCCGCCGGGGGCCTGGCACCAGTCACCGTTGGTTTCGAGCCACTTGATCGTCGCGGTGCCGTTGGAGACGAGTTCGCCGAAGGCCTTGCAGGCCACGTTCGGATGCACCTGCTTCTTGCCCTTGCCGAGGTCGTTGAGGCGGGCGATCAGCGCGCGGCGCTTCTCGAGCAGGGTCGGCCCTTCCTGGCAGACGCCGGCGGCCTGCGCCTGGGCGGCCGGGGCGCCGACGACGAGGCCGGACAGCAGGATGCAGGCGGTCGCGAGGTGGGCGGCAAGGCTACGCATGTCGATCGGATCCCCAAAGGCGCGGGCGCGCCGGTCGATAGCAGGTCGAGGCCGCGGATGCCAGCGAGAGCGGCATCCGCGGCCTCGGTCCCCGGGTGGGCGCGTCGGTGCGTGCCGACGCGTCTCGCACCCGCGGTTCCTGGTCCTGCGATCGAGCCCGGTTGAGCATGCGATTGTGGCCGGATTCGTGCAAGCGGCAGGTTTCCTGGGCGAAGCCGCGATCTGTTGCGCCAGGGCCACGCACGTGGCTCGCCCCGCTCCGCCCGGCCGCGGCCCCTCCTTGAGGAACCGCCCCCGCGGGTTTCACCTAGCCCCGGCCGGAACGAACGCGCCTCAAGCGTTCGGGACGGGGCGCCCGGACGGGGACGCCCG